>NZ_JBNDHX010000107.1:0-12518 GCF_056755275.1 Leifsonia sp. HAY1-4F | reverse complement strand
GTGCAGGGACCGCACGGCTACATCTCCTCGAGCTGGTACGACGACAACCCAGCGGTTCCGACGTGGAACTTCGTCACCGCCCACTTCTCCGGCGTCCCCGAGCTGCTCAGCGATGAAGAGAACCTGGACGTCCTGGCACGCCTGGTCGACCACTTCGAGGACGAGCTGCCCTCGCCGCGCCGCATGCGCGGCACGCTGCAGGACGCGCAGTACGCCGAGCGCATCGTCTCCGGCACGGTCGGCCTCCGGCTGGCGCCCACGCGCGTCGTCGCCAAGCAGAAGATGAGCCAGAACCGCCCGGACCATATCGTCGACTCGATCATGTCCGAACTCGCTGGCGACGGGCCGTACGCCAGCGCTGGGCTGCTGCGTGAGATGCGGCTCGTCCACGACCGGAGGCGCGGCGTGCGATGACGCTGGTCCTCGCGGGGGCGCAGATCCCCGGTGGCCTTGGACGCCTGAGTGACCGAGGGACGGGTGACCGGCGGATCCCGGATCGGGCCGAACTCGTGGATGTGGTGATCGACGGCGATCGGATCGCCGCAGTCGTCCCCGCGGCTACGGCGCCGGCCGGCGTGGGCGTGGAGCGCATCCCTCTCGACGGCCGTTGGTTGCTGCCCGGGCTCTGGGACCAGCACGTCCATTTCACGCAGTGGGCCCAAACCGCGCGCCGCCTCGACGTCTCGCATGCCTCCTCCGCTGCCGAGGCGGCGAATCTGGTGCGCCGCCGCGCAGCAGATTCGCCCGACGAGGACGTGATCGTGGGGTTCGGGTTCCACGACGCGCTGTGGGCCGATGTCCCTACCCTGGAGCTTCTGGATGCTGTCGCCGACCGTCCCGTCGTACTGATCGCAGGCGACCTCCATTGCTCGTGGCTGAACTCGGCTGCGGCCCACCGCTTCGCTCCCGGCACGACCGAGGCCGTGCTGCGCGAGGACGCCAGCTTCGCGGTCACGACCATGCTCACGGCCGCCGATGAGGCGACCCTCGACCGCTGGGCGGGGGACGCCGCCGGCGTTGCCGCGACGCGCGGTGTCGTCGGAGTCGTCGACCTTGAGTACGGCTGGAACCTGGACGTCTGGACGCGGCGCATCGCGGCTGGCGCCGACGGCCTCCGGGTCGAGTTCGGCATCTACGGCGACCACCTCGACCGGGCGGCGCAACTCGGCCTCCGCACCGGTGACGTCGTGGCGGAGACCGGGGGACTGCTGTCTGTCGGCCCGTTCAAAGTGATCTCCGACGGCTCCCTCAACACGCGCACCGCTCTGTGCTCGCGCCCCTACCCGGACGGAGGCATGGGAGTCGCCAACCTCTCGCCGGGCGAACTGGTCGAGAGCATGCGATTCGCCGTGGCGCACGGGCTCGAGCCGGCGGTCCACGCCATCGGCGACGAGGCCAACCGGCGCGCTCTCGATGCCTTCGAGGCGATCGGCGCCGGCGGCCGCATCGAGCACGCGCAGCTGATCGACGCGTCCGACATCCCGCGATTCGCCCGGCTCGGCGTCATCGCCAGTGTGCAGCCGGAGCACGCCATGGACGACCGGGATGTGGCCGACAGGCTCTGGGAGGGGCGAACAGCTCATGCTTTCCCGCTGGCGGACCTCCACGCGGCCGGCGCACGCCTGGCCTTCGGGTCGGATGCGCCCGTCGCACCACTCGACCCGTGGGCGGCGATCGCCTCGGCGGTCGGCCGCACGCGCGATGGACGGGCGCCGTGGCACCCGGAGCAATGCGTGTCGGTCGAGGTGGCTCTCGCCTCCTCGGTGCGATCAGTCGTGGCGGCGGGGGAGCCGGCAGACCTGATTGTGCTGGACCGCGACCCGGTGTCCGCGACGCCGGATGGCGTCCGGGCCATGCCCGTCGCGGCCACCCTGCTCGCGGGCCGCTTCACCCACGACACGCTCCGCTGACCCGCAGCACGGCCCGCGGGCGGCGGCATGCAAAGGGGCCGCCCGCTCCCGCGGACGGCCCTTCGACGGAGCGGCGCCTACTCGCTGATGTGGGCGAACAGGAACCAGCGGTCCTTGTCGAGCCCGCGGGCGATCTCGATGGCGACGTCCTGACTGGTCTGGTCGAGCTCGGCGAGCTCCCGCACGGCCGTGTTCACGCCCGCGAGGGCCGCGTCCAGCTGCGCGATGACCTCGGCGATCGTCTCGTCCGACGGCCGGAAGCCGGCGGTGAGCTCGGCGGTCGTGGTCTTCGCGGCGACCGTGCCGAGCCGCGCATCCACCGGGAGGCCGAGGGCGACGATCCGCTCGGCGGCCAGGTCGGCCCATTCCTGCGCGTGGGCCACGATCGTGTCGAGCAGCTCGTGGACACCGATGAAGTTCGCGCCGCGCACGTGCCAGTGCGCCTGCTTGCCGTTGACCACGATTGCGGTCAGGTCGATGACCACCGGGCTCAGGAACTGCGCGACCCC
The DNA here is from genome assembly GCF_056755275.1 of Leifsonia sp. HAY1-4F. Taxonomy (NCBI): domain Bacteria; kingdom Bacillati; phylum Actinomycetota; class Actinomycetes; order Micrococcales; family Microbacteriaceae; genus Leifsonia; species Leifsonia sp. HAY1-4F. Next base: position 10,099 of record NZ_JBNDHX010000107.1, on the reverse strand, counting down.
GGCCGCGACGTCCGGGTTGGAAACACTCTGGGTTGCAGCAATGTCCGTCATAGATGCGTCCTTTCTTCTGCCTGGCTCAACGCTACTCAGCCCCCGGAATTCCGCAACGAAGCCAAGGCTGCACTAACTGCGGTCGGGTTAACCCCCGGGAGGTTCGGGAGGGACGCGGGATGGGCCGGCCGACGGCATCCCGGGAGGCTGGAGACATGTCCTCTGAGACCATGCCAGTTTCTCCACACCCGCCCGATTCTCCCCAGTCTTCAGGGTCGCAGCCTTCCGGCGGCCCGCTCTCTGCCACGCTGGATGCTGTGACCCCTCCCGCACCCTCCGCCCGCCGCGCCGGCTATGGCGCGCTCTGGCGCGGGGTTCCCTGGGAGCTCGGCTTCCTCCTCCTGACGATGCCGATCGCGATCATCGGCATGTCGGTGCTCATGTCGCTGTTCTGGACGGGCGTCGGCACCATCGTCATCTACGTCGGCTTCTTCATCGTCGTCGCCGCCTTCTACACCGCTCGCGGATTCGGCATGGTCGAGCTCACCCGTCTCGAGTGGGCGCGGAGGCCGGCGATCCCGCGTCCGGTCTGGGAGCGCCCGGGAACCCCGCGCACCTTCTGGCGCACCATCTTCGGGCCGTTCGCGAACGGGCACTATTGGCTGTATCTGCTGCACGGGATGCTGATCAACCCGATCCTCAGCATCGTGTCGTGGACGGTGACCATCGTCTGGCTGTCCGCCTCGCTGGGAGGTCTGACCGCCTGGATCTGGGCGCCCTTCATCCCGCAGGGCGACCGCGAATTCTTCCTGTCGCGGACCATCGTCGATGCCGTTTTCCGTACGCACTCCACTTTCGATCCGACTGCCGGCGACCGCATCCTCTACCTGATCGCAGGTGTCCTCTTCGCCGCCACGCTGCCCTTCGTCACGCGCGGTCTCACCCTGCTGCACGAAGGGGTGGCCCGCGGGATGCTCGGAGCCTGGCCGTCGGAGGCGCTGCAGCGTGAGGTCGCGGACCTGTCGTCGTCGCGCGGCGCCGCCGTCGCCGCGGAGGACCAGGCGCTGCGCCGTCTCGAGCGTGACCTGCACGACGGTCCGCAGCAGCGCCTCATCCGCCTGCAGATGGATATCGCCGCCGCCGAGCGGAAGCTCACCGACGATCCCGCGGCCGCCGCCACCCTGCTCGCCGAGGCCCGGCAGCAGGCAGGCGACACTCTGGAGGAGCTGCGCGCGCTGTCCCGCGGGTTCGCTCCGCCGCTGCTGCAAGACCGGGGCCTCGTCGCCGCGGCCGAGTCGCTCGCCGCGCGGAGTCCCATCCCGCTCGCGGTGGAATCGTCCTTGCAGCCGGCGGAGCGGTTCAGCCCCGAGATCGAGCGCAACGCTTACTACGTCCTCGCCGAACTCGCCACGAACCTCGCCAAGCACTCCGGTGCTCATTCCGCCCGCCTGTTCCTCGAACGGACGGTGGATGCGGCCGGCGCCCACTGGCTGAACGTCTGGCTCACCGACAACGGCCACGGCGGCGCCACCCTGGTGGAGGGCCACGGCCTGCGCGGACTGGAGGAGCGGGTGCACGGCCTGCGTGGCGAACTGGTGGTCGACAGCCCCACCGGCGGTCCCACGCGGATCGGCGCGCGCATCCCGCTCGCCTGACGCCGGTTGATGCGGCCCTAGGCTGGACATGTGCCGCCGAGCGATTCCCGACCCCTGCGCGTCGTCGTCGCGGACGACTCCGTCCTTCTCCGGGAGGGTCTCATCCGCCTCTTCGACGAGGCCGGCTTCGACACCGTCGGTGCGTTCGGCGACGCCGACACCCTGATGGAGTCACTCCCGGACCTCATGCCCGACGTCGTCGTTCTCGACGTGCGCATGCCGCCCACCTTCCGCGACGAGGGCGTCCGGGCGGCCCTGCGCATCCGCCGAGAACACCCCGACGTGTCCGTGTTGCTGCTCTCGCAGTACGTCGAGGGCACCTACGCCCAGGAGCTCCTGGCCGCGGGCGAGGGCGGCACCGGCTACCTGCTCAAGGACCGCATCGCCTCCCTGGACGAACTCCGCGACGCCATCACCCGTGTCGCCGCGGGCGGTACCGTGCTCGACCCGCAGGTCGTCCGTGAACTGCTGACCCGGCGAACAGATCCACTGGCCAGGCTCACCCCGCGCGAGCGCGAGGTCCTGGAGCTGATGGCCGAGGGCCGCACGAACGCCGCCATCGCCGGCCGTCTGGTCATCGGAGTCGGAGCCGTCGAGAAGAACGTCACCGCGATCTTCCAGAAGCTCGGCCTCGAGGACTCGGGCGACGATCACCGCCGCGTCCTCGCCGTCCTGGCCTTCCTGCAGCGCTGACCGACCGCCTCCCGACAGGCCGTGTCGGTCCACCGATCGGACGCGATGACGGGGATCGAAACAGGTCTGCTCGTCCGGCAGCAACTGTCTCGCGGCCTCAACCGCATCGGGTATATCGTCCGCGGGTAGTGGCTCGTGACGTGGCCTCCACTGGCCGCCGGGATGTTCTTTCATCCGTGCGATGCCATGTCGAGAACCTGCCTCAAGCGGCGGGTGCGAGAGAGGGGAATCCAGTGTCAATGAATACAGCCTCGTCCCAAGCGCGAGGGCCCAGCGACGGGGTCTTCGATGTCGCGGTCGTCGGTGGCGGTCTCTCCGGGATGGTCGCGGCCCGCGACCTCAAACGCAGCGGCCTCAGCAACTTCGTCGTGCTGGAGGCGCGCGACCGTGTCGGGGGGCGAACCATCACCCAGCACGTCGATGGGCTTCCCGTCGATGGAGGGGCCACGTGGGTGAATCCCAATCAGACGGCGGTCATCGACCTGCTCCACGAGCTCGAGCTCGACCGGTTCCCCCAGTACACCGATGGCGACGCGTTCGCAGTGATCGGCGGCAACGCGTAGCGGTCGAAACCGGTCGCTCCCGACCCCCGCTTCGCGCAACTCGTGAACGAGATGGCGTTCGCCGTACCGCTGCACGCGCCCTGGGAGGCTCCCAATGCAGCTGCCTGGGACGCGATGACATGCGAGGACTTCCTGAACCAGGCCGACCTCACGCCCGCGGAGCGCATGATCGCTGAAATCACCTTCCAGATCACCTTCTGTGCTCCGCTGAACGAGATGACCTTGCTCAACGCGCTCTTCGTGCTGCACTCCACGGGCGGCTTCGAGGGGATAGGCGCGGTGGGCAGCGGTGTGCCCCAGTTCCACGTGGTCGGTGGCACCGCAGGCATGTCGGAAAAGATCGCGGAGGACATCGGGGACGCCCTGCGGCTCTCCTCGCCCGTGACGGCGATCTCGAACTGGCAGGAGGACCAGGGGCCCGTTCGCCTGGAGACGCCATCCGGAACGTACGAGGCACATCGGGTCATCCTCGCCATGGGAGGAAGCCTGTCTTCCCAGATTCGTTTCGAGCCCGAGCTGCCGGAGCTGCGCAAGGGTCTGCACGAAACCATCGACAAGGATCACTGCCTCATCAAGACGCACACGACCTACAGCCGCCCGTTCTGGCGAGACATGGGCGCGTCCGGGCAGATCATCTCGCCCGACGGTGTGTTCAACGTCTCTTCCGACGTCACTCCGCCGGATTCGACGCAGGGCGTGCTGGTGACTCTGGCACTCTCGCCGCGTGAGAGCGACGGCACGGCGATCTCCCGGGATGACCGAAGGGCCAAGACCCTCGAGGCCTTTGCCAAGTGCTTCGGTGAAGAAGCGCTGTCCCCGACCGATTGGGTCATGCAGGACTGGCTCGACGAGACCTACACACTCGGGGACGAGGACGTCTGGTCACGGGGACTCTTCCTGGAGTACGGACCAGCGCTGCGCGCCCCGATCGACCGGCTGGTCTGGGCAGGCACCGAGACGTCCCTGTTCTGGTGCGGCTACCTCGACGGTGCCGTGCGGGCGGGCCATCAGTCCGCCCTCACAGCGCTTCGCGCGCTGGCCGCCGAGCGTTCCGTATTCGCCTGAGGAGGTGTTCCAGGGGACGATCACTGCGAAGACGTATTGATCAAGGCGGGCGGCCGACGGGCCGCTCGCCATTGTCTGGAGTCTGGTCGTCGTTTAGAACGAACGAGCTGCCTGGAGGCCGATCACCACCGACGCGATGAAGTTCGCCACCGTCGCCGCTGCCACGATCCCCGTGAACAGAGTGATCCATCCCAGCAACGTCCGCACCTGTGCCTCGTGCGTCGGCGTCGGACGAGCGGGAGCTGCGCCCGTCATCTGCTGCATGTACTGTCGGTCCTCGTCGCTCATCGGTGCGGACATCGACGTCCTCCTTCGCCTCTTCCTGCTGGTCACAGTCTGGCGTAGTCGTCAGCTGATGAGCCTGCGCTTCTGATCCCGTTTGCTCGTTGGACGCTGACTGCCCTGGGGCGCACGAACATGGTCGCGTGGCGGTACGACCCGAAGCCGGGCTGTATGTAGAGGGCGCGTATTTCAACGCAACTCCGGCGAAGGCGACCCACAACCGACCGGGAGGTTCAGAGGGATCGAGATGTCCGCGGGGTCCCGCGGACCACGTGGCGGGGATGACGGGAATCGAACCCGCGTCATCAGTTTGGACGACGCTCCAGAGTCTTGAACCGCGGTCAAGGGATGTGCTCCGGAGCGCACCGCCTTAACCCGCTCGGCTCAGTGTTTTCATGGGGAGGTGGATGGGCCACGCCTCGCTCGTCACAACCGAGTCCGTCTACTCCCACCCTTATCCGAGCGACTACAGCGCGGAGATCGCGCAGTTTAGCCGTTTACTTCGTCGAGGCTTCAGCCTTCATCAGCATCACCTTCACCGTCATCCGGAGGGGCGGCGCGAAGTAGCGATTGATAGATCGGTTCTAGTTCGGGACGCGTGATGGAGTCCAGTTCCATGAGACCGCTTAGAAGCTGGCCACCAGAGGACAGCTTCAGAGAACTCATACGTAAGTCGTATATTCGGATTCCAGTCCGAGACGGCTCTTCGCGCCTCGGATATGCCAGCATGCCCTTGGATTCACTTCGCAGATCGTTCGCTGCGCGGATAGTTGTCCAGTCTGCCCAGTTGGGAGCGTAGTTCGGAAGGTCGATGGCAGGCAGGGGAAGCTCCTCCTTCCGGCTCACAATGGCCAAAATACGCATTTCTAGCCAACTCAGCTGTTCGGCCGCGGACAGTGCACGATTCGCGGTGTTTACATCAATTTGTGGCATGAATCCGAGGTTTCCAAGCATGTTTGCCATATACGGGAGCTTGCGCTCTTCGTGCTCGTCCATGGCCGCTAGAAGGATGCCTTCGGCGATTTCTTCTGCATCGGACCGTTCACCGTCGAAAAACCCGTCGTTTCGGAGCTTGTTGCCCAGGGCCTCGTTCGCCATGATGTTGGCGGCAGCCAGTACGAGCACGGTACCTGCGCGCTGCTCTTGTCGGGGGCTCAGGTAACGTCGCGCGATCTCCTTGCCCACTTCCGACAACGTCTGACCTGCGGCAGCGCCCAGGACCGGATCGCCAACGAGGAGACCGGTAGCCGCCCCGACTGCGGCGCCAGCCACGGCCCCCGCGGATTGGATAAGCCGCTGTACTCCGGAATCGTCCAACTCGTCTAAGCCACCCACACAGCTCCTCGGCGCTTCATTACTGCTGGGTGCTCACGCGGGAGTTCGTGTTCACGGCCCTTGCGAAGCACCTCGATCTCGCGCTTCTCCCAGACGTCAAGCGCGGAGAGCCCACAGCATGCACACGGCCAAGTGCATGGTTCGTATAAAGGGAGCTCTGCCACGGGTTACCTCCGCGTTCGAAGAATCTTCGGAAGTGAGATTACCTCGGACCTCAGACACTTTTCGATACGGTCTGGCGTGTCACGCACACGGCCGTTGGTCAGGCGAGGTCGTCCGGTTGCGGTACGTCAAGTGCCGAATCGCTCGCGTGATTGGGCGCGGACCGCGCCGACCGGCGCAGTTCTCCTCGTGCGCGCCGTCTAAGCTCCATTGCCTTGTCAGCCTCAGCACGCTCTGCCGAAGTCGACTTCGCCCAAGCCAGAACGAGGACAGCTATGCCGATCAGCGAGTACAGCACTGCGGCTTGCACTAGCCCCGAAAGACCGTCCGAAAGCGGTTGGTCGCGGATGATGCAATAAAGAAGGACCTCCGCCAGTAGGACGCTCAAAGTATGGGAAGCGAAATAGATGCGCTCCGGGGGCTCGATCTTCCAGCCCAAGAGGAGCGGACCCAGCAGTCCCACGACAAGTAGTGCGGGTAGCACTTGAGCGACAACTGAGGCCGCGGAGACGGTCACTCTGGACTCCTAGACGGGGTTTTGACGGGGATCGCGTTAAGGAGCATTTCGCTCGACGGCCCGCTCGCCCAGTGTCCGTAATGGAGGGGATGACGGGAATCGAACCCGCGTAATCAGTTTGGAAGACTGAGGCTCTACCATTGAGCTACATCCCCGGGGCCGCTGCTGCGGCGCCGTGGCCGCGTTCCATGCTGCGGCCGTCGACCATCGTAGTACACGCGCGCGGCACCCCGCGTGCAGTAGACTTGCCCCGGTCTTTCGCACCGTTGAAGCCGGGGCGTAGCTCAGCTTGGCTAGAGCGCCCGCTTTGGGAGCGGGAGGTCGCAGGTTCGAATCCTGTCGCCCCGACGAGGACCTCGTTCCTTGCGAGAAGACCACCGTTCGAACATTCAGGAGAACCCAGACATCGTGAAGACCACGGTCGAGAAGCTCAGCCCCACCCGCACCAAGCTCACCATCTCGGTGACGCCGGAGGAGCTGGAGCCTTCCATCAAGCACGCGTATGAGCACATCGCCGAGCAGGTGACCATCCCCGGTTTCCGCAAGGGCAAGGTGCCGCCGCCCATCATCGACCAGCGGGTCGGCAAGGCCGCCGTCCTGGAGCACGCGGTCAACGAGGGCCTCGACGGCTTCTACCGCCTCGCGGTGGAGGAGAACGACGTGCGTCCCCTCGGCCGCCCGGAGGCCGACATCACGGAGTGGCCGAACGAGAAGGACTTCTCGGGCGACCTGCTCCTCACGATCGAGGTGGATGTGCGCCCCGAGGTGGCACTCCCCGACTTCGACGACATCACCATCACGGTGGATGCGGCCGAGGTCGGCGTCGACGACGTCGAGGAGGAGCTGGACCAGCTCCGCAGCCGCTTCGGCACCCTCGTCACGGTCGACCGTCCCGCCAAGCAGGGCGACTTCGCCCAGATCGACCTGGTCGCCGTGATCGGCGACGAGGAGGTCGACACCGCAGCGAACATCTCCTACGAGATCGGTTCGGGCGAGCTCATCGAAGGCATCGACGAGGCGCTCGACACGCTCACCGCCGGCGAGACCACCACGTTCGAGGCGCCGCTCATGGGCGGCGACCACGAGGGTGAGAACGCACAGATCACCGTCACGCTGAACGCCGTCAAGGAGCGCGAGCTCCCCGAGGCCGACGACGACTTCGCCCAGATCGCCAGCGAGTTCGACACCATCGGCGAGCTGCGTCAGAGCCTCCGTGGCCAGGTCGAGCGCTCGAAGGTCTTCGCGCAGGGCACGTCGGCCCGCGACCAGCTAGTCGACAAGCTCCTCGAGCTGGTCGAGATCCCGGTCCCGGCACAGCTCGTCGAGGACGAGGTTCACCGCCACCTGGAGCAGGAGAACCGCCTCGAGGACGACGTGCACCGCGCCGAGGTCACCGAGTCCAGCGAGAAGACCTTCCGCACGCAGATCCTCCTCGACGAGGTCGCGCAGCAGAACGACGTCAAGGTCAGCCAGGACGAGCTCACGCAGTACCTCGTCCAGGGCGCCGCCCAGTACGGGATGGACCCGAACGAGTTCGTGAAGATCCTGTCGGAGAACGGCCAGATCCCGTCGATGGTCGGCGAGGTCGCCCGCAACAAGGCGCTCGCGATCGTCCTCGGCAAGGTGAAGGTCGTCGACAGCAACGGCAAGCCGGTCGACCTGGCCGAGTTCACGGCCGTCGCCGACGCGGAGGAGCCCGAGACGGACGAGTCGCAGGCCGCCGCGGCCGACGAGGCGCCCGAGGCCCCCGCGGACGAGGCTCCGGCCGCCGACGAGAAGCCCAAGAAGCGCTCCACCAAGAAGAAGGCCGACGCTCAGTAACCGTCGCCGGCACTCACACCGAAGCCGGGCCCACGCACTCCGCGTGGCCCGGCTTCCGTGCGTCCGGGCACAGAACGAACTAGGGGACGCAACACGCCGTCTGACAGCATGGGAGGCGGCGTGTTGCGGCCCACAGATCGCGACCGCAGACGGCGACCCCACCGACCCCGACCCACAGACGAAGGAGCACCCATGGACGACTGGCGGCAGCGAGTGGATGCGGTCTGGGCCGTCGCCGACGACACCAACGAAGACGCGACCCTCGCCGCGATCGACGCCCTCGTCGGCGAACGGCCGGCCAACGATCCGCAGGCCTTGTTCGAGGCCGCGGGCGCCCGTGACTTCGCAGGCCGCGAGGCCGACGCGGAGCCCTTCTACCGCGCCGCGCTCGCGCACGGCCTCGCCGAGCCGTACCGGGGCCAGGCGATCGTCCAGCTCGCGAGCACCCTCCGCAACCTCGATCGTCCGGCCGAAGCGCTCAGCCTGCTGCGCGACTTCCTCGCCGACGAGCCGGCGCATCCACTCGCCGACGCCGCCCGGGCGTTCGTCGCGCTCGCATTGTTCGACGACGGGATGCCGGCCGACGCCCTCCGCGAGGCCCTCGGCGCCCTCGCGCCCCACCTCCCGCGCTACGGCCGCGCCGTGACCGCCTACGCGGCCGCACTCGACGACGAGTGACGCCGCGCGGACGCCGCACTCTGCCGAGGGCGAACAGCACCGAAATGGGCTCGGCGCTCCGATAGATTCGATCCCAAGCGACAAAGGAAATGGAGCGAATATGGCCGACATGGGTTTCCAGCCCAGCGTGTTCGACAGACTGCTGAAGGACCGCATCATCTGGCTCGGTTCTGAGGTCCGGGACGAGAACGCGAACGAGATCGCCGCGAAGCTGCTGCTCCTGGCCGCAGAGGATCCCAAGCGGGACATCTACCTCTACATCAACTCTCCGGGCGGATCGATCACCGCCGGTATGGCCATCTACGACACGATGCAGTTCGTTCCGAACGACATCGTCACCGTCGGGATCGGCATGGCGGCGTCGATGGGGCAGCTGCTCCTCACGTCCGGCACGAAGGGCAAGCGCTACATCACCCCGAACGCGCGCGTTCTGCTGCACCAGCCGCACGGCGGCTTCGGCGGGACCGCCAGCGACATCCAGACCCAGGCTCAGCTGATCGTCGACATGAAGAACCGCCTGGCCGAGATCACGGCGGAGGCGACGGGCAAGTCCGTCGAGCAGGTCAACGCCGACGGCGACCGCGACCGCTGGTTCACCGCCCAGGAGGCGCTGGAGTACGGCTTCGTCGACCACATCCGCGAATCGGCGCTCGACGTCTCCGGCGGCGGCGGCACCGACGCCGGATCCAAGTAGCAGGCCGCTGGAAGGACAAGGACAAACTTCAATGAACACTCCAATGCTCGGCGGTCAGGCCTTCGGTGGCGTCCAGGCGCCCGGCGCCCGCTACATCCTCCCCAGCTTCGAGGAGCGCACGGCCTACGGCTACAAGCGGCAGGACCCGTACGCGAAGCTCTTCGAGGACCGCATCATCTTCCTCGGCGTCCAGGTGGATGACGCCTCGGCCGACGACATCATGGCCCAGCTCCTCGTGCTCGAGAGCCAGGACCCGGACCGCGACATCGTCATGTACATCAACTCGCCCGGTGGCTCGTTCACCGCGATGACGGCGATCTACGACACGATGCTGTACATCCGTCCGCAGATCCAGACGGTCGTGCTCGGCCAGGCCGCCTCGGCCGCCGCCGTGCTGACCGCCGCCGGCACGCCGGGCAAGCGTTTGGCGCTCCCGAACGCCCGCATCCTGATCCACCAGCCCGCCGTCGGCGAGGCCGGCCAGGGCCAGGCCTCGGACATCGAGATCCAGGCGAACGAGATCATGCGCATGCGCACCTGGCTGGAGGAGACGCTCTCGCGGCACTCCAACCGTTCGGTGGAGCAGGTCAACAAGGACATCGACCGCGACAAGATCCTGTCCGCGGACGAGGCCCTCGAGTAC
>NZ_JBNDHX010000106.1:0-12452 GCF_056755275.1 Leifsonia sp. HAY1-4F | reverse complement strand
TCCGTCGTCGGCAGCGTCAGATGTGTATAAGAGACAGGCGCAGGGCGACATTCGTGACGAATGTGCGGTTTTACCCGGCGGAGGTGCTGGACATTCGCGCGCATGACCTGTTATGGTCGTCAGCGCTATGAAGTGAGAACCTCCTGACGTCCCGCGCCTGAGGCGCCGTCGATGTGAGTGAGGACCCTTCGGTCGCTGCGCTGCCCGGTCAGGCACCTGGGCGCTCCAGCGCCGCTCACGACGGAGATCGCCCGGCGGGAACCCGCTCCCTGTGGAGCGCCCGGAAGGACGGTTCCCATGCATACCATCACCCTCACACCCTTACGCGCCGACGGCGTCTCCGTCAGTTACGGCGAGCGACGCGTGCTCACCGACGTCTCGCTCACCGTCGCGCCCGGCGCCCGGCTCGGCCTGATCGGCGAGAACGGAGCGGGCAAGTCGACGCTGCTGCGTGTGCTGTCCGGTGCCGAGACGCCGGACGCCGGCGTGTTCACACGCCCGGCGCGCACTGGATTCCTCTGGCAGGAGGTGCGGTTCGAGCCGGGCGAGACCGTTGGCGCACTCCTCGAGAGCGGTTTGTCCGAGGTCCGTGCGATCGAGCGCGAGCTCGAGCTGGCCGCCACTGCTCTCGCCGACGGCGAGGCCGATGCCGCTGCTCGCTATGACGCTGCCCTCGAGGCGGCCGAACGCGCCGAGCTGTGGAGCGTGGATGCGCGTCGCGACGAGCTCCTGAACGGGCTCGGCGTCGGCGACATCCCGCTGGCCCGGCGGCTGAGCGAGGTCTCCGGCGGGCAGCGCAGCCGGTTCGCGCTGGCTGCGCTGCTGCTCGGGCGACCGGACGCACTCCTCCTCGACGAGCCGACCAACCACCTGGACGACCAGGCCGCGGCCTTCCTCGAGCTGCAGCTGCAGGACTGGCGGGGTCCCGTCGTGTTCGCCAGCCACGACCGCACGTTCCTCGACGCCGTCGCGACCGCACTGCTTGATCTCGATCCGTCGCGGTCCGGGACGACGGTCTTCGGAGGCGGTTACAGCGCCTACCTCGCCGAGAAGTCGGCCGAGCGGGCCCGCTGGGAGAAGCAGTTCGCCGACGAGCAGCGGGAGTTGAAGCAGCTGAAACACGCCGTGGATGTGACTGCTCGCTCGATCGCCTGGTCCGGGAAGGTCCGCGACAACGACAAGTTCGTCAAGTCCGTGAAGGGAAATGCGCTCGACCGCCAGATCAGTCGACGCATCCGGAACGCGGAGGGGCGGCTCGAGGAGTTGCGCGACGGCCAGGTGCGGAAGCCGCCGGCACCGCTCAGCTTCCCGGGCATCCCCTCGGGCTTCCAGGCGCTCGGCGACGGCTCCGGGGTGCTGGTCCTGGTTCGGGGGGTCCGCATCCCGGGCCGTCTCGACCTGGCCGAGCTCTCGGTCCCCCCGGGCGCGCGCATCCTCGTCACCGGGGCGAACGGCGCCGGGAAGTCGACCCTGCTGTCGGTCCTCGCGGGCCGCCTCGAGCCGGAGTCGGGCGCCGTGCAGCGCCGCCGTGGCCTCCGGGTGGCGCTTCTGGAACAGGATGTGCGGTTCGCCGACCCGACCTCCAGCCCGCGCCGCATCTACGAGGCAACCGTGGGGGAGCGGCGTGCCGAGGCCGTTCCGCTGACCTCGCTCGGCCTGATCGCCCCGCGGGATGCGGACCGCCCGGTCGGCTCGCTCTCGGTCGGGCAGCAGAGACGGCTGGCGCTTGCGCTCATCGTGGCGCGGCCTCCGCACCTCTTCCTCCTCGACGAGCCGACGAACCACCTCTCCCTCGCGCTGGCGACGGAGTTGGAGGAGGCGCTGGGCGCGTATCCGGGCGCGGTCGTCGTGGCCAGTCACGATCGGTGGCTGCGATCCGGGTGGACGGGAGACACGGTGCACCTTGCTTAACCTTCGAACATATGTTCGAATAGAAGCATGAGGTGGAGCGGTCAGGAACTGTCGGCAGACGAGCCGTCGGCGCTGCCCGGGCTTGCCCGCCTGGACAATCTCGTGCGCTCGGTGCGTACGCCCGACTTCGCCGGCATCACGTTCCACGAGGTGCTGGCGAAGTCGGCGCTCAACAAGATCCCGGGCGGGGGAGGGCCGATGCCGTTCGGGTGGACGATCAATCCGTACCGTGGATGCTCGCACGCCTGCGTGTACTGCTTCGCACGTCCCACGCACACCTACCTCGACCTCGACTCGGGCAAGGACTTCGACAACGAGATCATCGTCAAGGTGAACGTGGCCGAGGTGCTGCGCAAAGAGCTGACGAAGCCGAGCTGGGGTCATCATCCGGTTGCTCTCGGCACCAACACCGATCCCTATCAGCGGGCAGAGGGGCGGTACGGGCTGATGCCGGGGATCATCGATGCGCTGGCGGAGTCGGGCACGCCGTTCAGCATCCTCACCAAAGGGTCGCTGCTCCGACGCGATCTGGATCGGCTGGTGGAGGCGAACAAGCGGGTTCCGGTCGACCTGGCGATGTCGATCGCGGTCTACGACGACGAGTTGCAGCAGTCCGTGGAGCCCGGTACGCCGTCCACGAAAGCGCGTCTCGCCACCGTGACGGCGGTGCGGGAGCACGGGCTCGACTGCGGGGTGTTCCTGATGCCGATCATTCCGTACCTGACCGACACGAAGGCGCACCTCGATGAGGCGTTGCGGCAGGCGCAAGAGGCGGGGGCGACGTCCGTGTTGTACTCGGCGCTTCATCTGAAGCCCGGCGTGAAGGAGTGGTTCTACCTCTGGCTCGGGCGCGAGCATCCCGAACTGCTGCCGCAGTATCGACAGCTGTACGGCCGTGGGACGTACGCGCCGCAGGAGTACCGCAAGTGGCTGGCGGCCCGGATCAAACCGCTCATCCGGGCACATCGGCTCGAGCGGGGGAGGGAAGACCCGGCGACGGGCGGCGTGCGATCGACGGCGCTCGGGATGCTGCGGGACGACGAGGGCGAGCGCCGGCCCAACGGGGCTGTGATGCGGACGGGCGGGCCGGCGGAGGCGCCCGATGCCGCTTCCGTCGTGAGTGCGTCGCTCACGGGACTGGGGGTGCAGCCGACGCTCTTCTAGGAATGGGGCTGTCGCGCCGCGGGGTACTCGGCGCCGCGGGGTACACGGCGCCGCGGGGTACATCGCGCCGCGGGGTGCACGACGTCGCGGCTGAACGGCGCCCGGGGTACACACCAGCGGTCCGGAATGCCATAATCCCGAAAGGACCGAGGTGTGCTCGGGTCCAGAAGGGACGGGGACGTGTCGCTCGGTCTGCCCAGCCACCTGGCGCGACCCGCGAACTCCCGCGCCCTCGCCGCAGCCGCCCGGTGGGCGGGCCTCGTCTGCCTGGCCGCGGCCGTCGTGAACGTCGGAAGTGCGAGTCTGATGCACGGCACTGTGGCGTCGTGGGTGACGCTGCTCGTCCTCATCCCGATGGTCGTCGTCCTGCTCGCGCTGTCCCGGGGCCGCACGGTGGCGCTCACGATCACGTACCTCCTGGTGGGAACGGCGTGCACCTACTTCTACGTCGTGGCGCTGTTCCTCGGCACGCCGTCGTACCGCGACACGAACCTCTTCGTGATCGCCCTGCCGGTCATCGCGATGACGTTGGTGGGCGGAACCGGGACGGGAGCCCCGGCCGGCATCCTCTGGGCGAGCCTGGGGTTCGCACTGGCGGAGACCGCCGTCATCCTGGGCGCCGCCACGGCCTCGCGGGCCTACGTTCCCGACGCCGTCTCCCTCGGCGCCTACCTTCTGCTCGTCGGAGTCCTCGCCTACGACGGACTCACGCGCGGGACCCGGTCCCGAGCGCAGACGGCGCTCCACCGGGCAGTGCGGGACGCGCGACTCGTCGACCTCCGCCGGGAACTGGCGGCGGCGTCCGCTGCCGACCTGCACGACACCGTACTCAGTGAGCTCCTGGCGCTCGCCGGATCCCGGCCGGGTCCCCTCGACGACCGTCTCGCCCGGCGGATCGAAGCCGACCTCCGCACACTCCCCGGACTCCCGAGCGGCCCTCCCGGTGCCGCCGGAAGCCCCTCCGAGCGCCCCGCACCGGCCGATCCCTGGTACGACAGCGAGCTGCACCACGCCATCGAGGCGGCACGCGATGAGGGGCTCGCCATCGACATCTCGGGTGACCGCACCTCGTACGCCCGGCTGGGGGAGGATGCGCGCCGCGCGCTCGGCCTCGCCGTGCGGCAGTGCCTGGTCAACGTCCTCCGCCACTCCGGAAGCGCGAGTGCCGAAGTCGCTTTGTCGGCAGGCGGAGGGTCCGTCTCGGTCATGGTCGTCGACGGAGGCAGCGGGTTCTCCGCTTCCGCACCCGCCCCCGACCGGCTGGGCCTTCGGCAGTCCGTCCAGGACCGCATCGCGCGGGTCGGCGGGTCGGTCGACATCTACTCCAGCGCGGACATCGGCACGACGGTCATCATGACGATCCCCGTCGCTCCCGGGGCAGCGGTAACGAAGGGCGCCGCATGAGCGGTCTGAATGCTCGCACGATCGTCGGCGCACGGTCCGTGGCTCTGGAACGCACGCCGCAGCGGCTCGACCCGATCGGAGCCCAGTCAGCCTGGCTGCTGGTCCCTCTGCTCGGCGGGGTGGCCGTCGCCTACGCCGTGTATTCGACGGTTCTGCACGCGGGCCAGCTGCGTGATGTCTCGCTCGCCGTTATCGCGATCGCAGTGCTCCTGATCGCCGTGGTCGTCGCCTCCATCCGTTCGCACCCCGGCTTGGCGCCGTTCGGACGGTGGTCGCATTTCTCGGTGATCGGCGTCACTGTGGTGGCCGCGTGCCTGTTCAGTTCGTCGGTCTGGGGACACAATGAGCGCCTGCAGGACGACTGGGGCCAGATCGCCGTCGCGCTCCTCCTCGTCTGGATGCCGCTGTACCGGCCGGTCGGCGAGGTGGCCGCCAGTGCCATCGTCTCGGCTCTCGTGATCGGTTGCGTCGCCGCGGCCCAGAGCTCACTCGTGATCGCCAATGTGCCGCTCGTGTACGCGACCGTGTCGGCGACGCCGATCCTGGCGCTCGCTGCCGGCGGCGCCGGGTACGCCTGGACGCTCACTGGCGAGACACTGCGCTGGCGGGAGGTCGCCCGCGAGGGCCAGACCCGGCTGGAGGGCGAGCTGCGCCAGGCCGCGGAGCGGATGATCGTGCAGGACCAGATGACCGCACTGGACGCGGAGGCCGTCCCGTTCCTCGTCGCCCTCCTGCGCCGCGGAGCTGTCACCGAGGGCGACAGTGAGCGCGCTCGGGCGATCGCCGACGATCTGCGCGCCATGTCGGTGCGAGCAGTCGGACGGACCTGGCTCGAGGACACCCTGCAGCTCGCTCTGGCTCCGAGGCTCGCGGCCGGTCAGGCCTCCGAGCCTGCCGCCTCCGCAGCTCCCTCCGCAGCCCGCGCCGCAGCCCCTGCTCCCTCCGACTCCTCCCGCGTCGACGACCCCGACCGCCTGGAGCGCGTGCTCACGGCCGACCAGCGCGCGATCGTGGGCGCACTCGTCGCCACCCTCGCCGCGCGTCCCGGTCTTGACCCCTCGACGGTGCGCATCTCGGCGAGCGAGCCCGAGCGGCCCGTCTTCCTCCTGCGGGCGCAGGTGGAGGAGTCCCGCGCGGAACTGCGCCGTGCGCTGCTGCCGTTCGTCAGCTCTCTCAACTCGGTCGCCATGCGCGCGACGATGCGCTTTCGGAGCAGCGAGCTGACCGTCCGGTTCGCCTATCCCGAAGCCGGCTTCCCTGTTCCCGAAAGGGGGAGACGATGACCCGAACGCCTCCGTACGATGCGGCGGCGACCGCGCCGCCGGCCGCGGGCCGCGACGGCGAGCCTCCGATCCGCTTGGCTATCCTCGACGACCACGAGATCCTCCTGGACAGCCTCGCCTCCTGGATCGAGAAGAACGCGCCCCAGTTCGACCTCGTGGTCCGCGCCAGCAGCTGGCTGGAGCTCGTCCACAGCGAGGCGTTCCCCACCGATCTCGTCATCATGGACCTCCAGCTGAAGGAATCGGTCTCGATCGGCGCACGCGTGCGCACCTGCCGGGCGGCGGGGGCCAAGGTCGTCGTCCTGAGTGCCGTCGACACGCCCGAGGACCGGGATGCGGCGCTCGCCGCCGGCGCCATCGCGTACGTCACGAAGTCCCAGCCGATGACCGAGCTGCTGACTGCGGCCCTCGCAGCGTCAGGCCGGGGACCCGAGCGCACGGCGCCCACGCAACAGGCGTGGCGTCCCAAGCCGCTCATCCCCGAGTCCGCGCGGCCGCGCCTCAGCGACGGCGAGCGGCAGGCGCTCGTGCTCTACGCCGACGGACGCACCACCTCGGAGGTGGCACAGGCGATGAACGTCCAGTACGAGACCGCGAAGACCTACCTGCGCCGCGTGCGCGAGAAGTACGGCAAGGCGGGCCGTCCGACCAGCTCCCGGGCCGACCTGATCCGAAGAGCCGCAGAGGACGGCTACTTGACCTGACGCGCCGTCGCCGTCGTCCTCGCCGTCTCACAGCCGTGCCCGAATAGGATCGGTGCGTGGCAAAACTGTATTTCCGCTACGGCGCGATGAACAGCGGCAAGAGCACGGCCATGCTTCAGGCCGCGTACAACTACGAGGAACGCGGGCACCGCGTCCTGCTCACCAAGCCGTCGATCGACACGAAGGGCGACCTCGGCGTCCTCTCCCGGCTGGGTGTGACCCGGGCGGTGGACTTCCTGATCACGCCGGAGACGGATGCGTACGGCGCCTTCCAGCGGCACCGCGAGCGCACCATCAAGCGCTTCGACACGGATATCAGCGCCCTGCTCGTGGACGAGGCCCAGTTCCTCACCGAGGCGCAGGTCGACGACCTCCTCCGGATCGCGCTGCTCGACAACGTCCCGGTGCTCGCCTACGGCATCCGAACCGACTTCCAGACGGTCGCGTTCCCCGGCAGCCGCCGGCTCCTGGAGGTCGCGCACAGCATCGAGGAGCTGAAGACGATCTGCCGCTGCGGTCGCAAGGCGATCTTCAACGCGCGCAAGATCGACGGCGTCTTCGTCTTCGACGGCGACCAGGTCGCCATCGACGGCGCCTCCGTCTCCTACGAATCGCTCTGCGGCAACTGCTACCTCGACGAGAGCCGGGGCGTGCTGAACAACGGACGCAGGCACTGGCCCGTGGATGCGGCTCCCGCGTACGTCGACGAGCCGGACCCCGACTTCACCTGACGCCTCACGGTGCGGAACTCATTCCGCCCGACGGCCACCCCACCCGAACGAAGGGGCCACCCATGAGAATCTCCGTGATCGGCTGCGGCTATCTCGGTGCCGTCCATGCCGCGTCGATGGCGCACCTCGGGCACGACGTCGTCGGCATCGACGTCGACGAGGCGAAGATCGCCTCCCTCGCGGCCGGCCGGGCGCCGTTCTTCGAGCCCGGACTTCCGGAGGTGCTGCAGTCGGCCGCAGCGACCGGCCGACTCCGGTTCACGACCGACCTGGCGGCGGCAGAGGATGCAGACGTGCACTTCGTCGCCGTCGGAACACCGCAGATCGCCGATGGGGATGCGGCCGACATGCGGTTCGTGGATGCGGCGTTCGCCTCCCTCCTCGATCACGTGAAACCGGGGGACCTCATCGTCGGCAAGAGCACCGTCCCCGTCGGCACGGCCGCTCGCCTCGCGGAGCTGATCGCCGGGAAGCAGCCGGACGCGACCCTGGCCTGGAACCCGGAGTTCCTGCGCGAGGGATTCGCGGTGAAGGACACCGTCAGCCCTGACCGCCTGGTCTACGGAGTGCCCGATGGCGAAGCGGGGGAGCGCGCCGCGCGTCTGCTGGACGAGGTGTACGCGTCCGCCGTGGCCGCGGGAACGCCCGTCATCGTCACGGACTATGCGACGGCAGAATTGGTCAAGGTATCCGCGAACGCGTTCCTGGCGACCAAGATCTCGTTCATCAACGCCATGGCGGAGATCGCAGAGGCGACCGGCGCGGACGTGACGAAACTGGCGGATGCCATCGGTCACGACGCGCGCATCGGCCGCCGTTTCCTCAACGCCGGCGTCGGGTTCGGCGGCGGCTGTCTGCCGAAGGACATCCGTGCCTTCAGCGCTCGCGCACGTGAGCTGGGCCGCGGCGAGGCGGTGCAGTTCCTGGACGAGGTGGACAAGATCAACCTGCGCCGGCGCACCCGGGTGGTCGAGCTGGTGCGCGAGGAGGCGGGCGGCCTCGCCGGGGTTCGCGTCGGCGTGCTCGGTCTGGCGTTCAAGCCGCACTCGGACGACATCCGCGACTCGCCGGCGCTCGAGATCGCCATGCGGCTCGCGGAGGCCGGGGCGATCGTGACGGCGACGGACCCGGAAGCGCTCGAGAACGCCCGCCGCCGGGCGCCGGTCCTGAGTTTTGCGACGACCGCGGAGGAGGCGGTCCGGGATGCGGACGTCATCCTGCTGATCACCGAGTGGCCGGAGTTCACCGAGCTCGATCCGGCGGTGGTCGGTGAGCTGGTGGCGCACCGCACGGTCATCGACGGCCGGAACGCCCTCGACCCGGCGAGCTGGCGTGCAGCGGGATGGACCTATCGCGGTCTGGGGCGCTGAGACCGGCCGACTCGCGATTTTGGGGGGAGCCAAAAAAGTGAGGATTTGTTAGATTTGTTGCATGGCGACAGGTCTTAACGTGCCGAGCGTGTTACCGGGGCCCGCCGCGGCGCCCTCCGGAGCGTCTGAGGGGTCCCCATCGCTCTCGGTGCGACGCCGACGACTGCGCCATCCTGCAGCCACGGGAGTGCTCCTCGGCATCGGAGTCCTCCTCCTCTTCGCGATCATCTGGATCGGGTTCCGCGGCTTCCTCGCCCAACGGGAGCTGAACGACGCGATCCCGGCGGCGAGCCGCGTCACGACCGCGATCGCATCGGATGATGTCGCCGCGGCGGGCCGGGCGGCGACCGACCTGCGGAACCATACCCGTGCTGCAGCAGAACTCACGTCCGACCCTGTCTGGTTGACGGCTGAGGCCGTGCCGTGGCTCGGCCCCAACCTCACCGCCGTACGGACTGCGGCCGCTGCGTCGGACACCGTGGCCGCGCGCGTGGTCCAGCCTCTCGTAACCGTCAGCGCCGCAGTCGGCCTCCGCTCCATGGCCATCGCCGACGGACGCATGGACCTCGCCCCGATCATCGCAGCCCAGCCCGCGGTGGCTCGCGCGCGCACGGCCTTCACCGCCGCCCGCGCGAGCGTGGCCGGCATCGACACCGGCGCGATCGCGAACCCGGTCGCCGCCGGGATCGACCGGCTGAGGCACGTGCTCGGCCGCGCGGCTCCGGACATCGAAGCACTCGACAACTCCGTCCGCCTGCTGCCGACGATGCTGGGCGCGGACGGCCCACGCGACTACCTGCTGGCGGCGCAGAACCCGGCGGAACTGCGGGCGACGGGTGGCCTCATCGGCGCCGTCGCGCTCCTCCACGCCGACAAGGGGGCGATCACGCTCGGCCGTCAGTCGGCCGGCACGGCGATCGGGCCCTGGCCGGACTCCGTCGCCGACGTGCCGTTGAGCACGCAGGGCCTGTACGGTCCGCTCGTCGGGCGATACCTGCAGGATGCCAACCTCACCCCGCATTTCCCTCTCGCCGCCGCGACGGCCGCGCGGATGTGGACCACCACTTACGGAGGCACAATCGACGGGGTCATCGCCGTGGACCCGGTCGTGCTCAGCGCTCTCCTGACCTCGACTGGCCCGATCACCCTTCCCGGCGGCGACCGGCTGACATCCTCCAATGTGGTGAAACTGTTGCTGAGCGACGTCTACCAGCGGTTCTCCGATCCCGCGCAGCAGGACGCCTTCTTCGCCGAGGCGGCCAGTGCGGTGTTCGATCGGCTGTCGTCCGGCCATGTCGACGCACGGAAGCTGGTGAGCGCGCTCGCCGCTTCGGGCGCATCGCACCGCGTCCTCATCTGGAGCGCCCACGACTCGGAACAGAAGATCCTCGGAACCACCACCATCGCCGGAGCCCTTCCCGCCTCGGACCTGTCGACCGCCGGTATCGGCGTCTACTTCGACGACGCCACCGGCGCCAAGATGGACTACTACCTCAGCACCTCCGTCGCCGCCGGTTCCGCCGTGTGCCGGGCCGACGGCCTGCCGTCGAGCGTGGTGCGGGTGACCCTGACGAATCACGCCCCGGCGGATGCTGCCACGTCGCTGCCGCGCTATGTGACCGGCGGCGGGACATACGGCGTGCCTCCCGGCTCCATCCGGACCCGCGTCGGGGTGTACGGCCCGACCGGCGGTCTGCTCGCGGCGACGCAGAGCGAGGACGGCGCGGACTACGCCACCGTCGCCGGCGTCGATCAGGCACGTCCGGTCAGCCTCTTCACGGTGGAGCTGGCGCCGGGGCAGTCGAAGACCGTCACCGTGCAGTTCCTGAACAAGCAGCAGACGTCGACCGCGCTCAGCGTCGTCACTACTCCGACGCTTCCCGGGGATGGCACGTCCCCCGTTGTGGGGGTACACGACTCGGTCGCCCCCATTGTCGTGCAGTGCTCTTCCATCGTAAGGTGAGGATTGCTCAAGTCCCGGACTCCGTGCCGGACCCCACCAGAAAGGCGGCCCCATGTTCAAGAAGATCCTGGCGGCGATCGCTGTGACAGCGGGGTTGCTGCTTGCGGCTCCGGCTGCGGCGAACGCCGTCGACTACACCAACGGCGCTCAGTGCACCTTCGACGTGAGCGTCGCGCAGGCCGGCGGCAACGCCACCCTGATCTGCATCCCAGGCACCTGGTCGCCCGGCGAGGCGATCACCTGGACCGTCACCGGACAGAATGGGTCGTCCTTCACCCTGGCCTCGTTCCACTCCGCGGCCAGCAGCCTCAGCTTCACCAAGCACTCCAACGGTGACGGCAGCGACGTCCTCAGCGTGAAGCTGCCGGCCGGCGCGACCGGCACGTACAGCATCGTCGGTGTCGGACAGACCAGCGGCCACCAGTGCTCCGCTTCGCTGACCGTCCTGCCGGCCGACCAGTCGAGCACCGTGCTCGACCCCGGCAGCGGCCTTCCCCACACCGGCTCCGTGGTCGCGACCTGGGCCGTGTGGATGGGCGGCTCGCTCATCGCGCTCGGCCTGATCGCCCTCGCCATCGTGGCCTGGGCGCGCAAGGTCAGGGAGTCCTGACCCCGAAGCGCACGATTCCCGGCCGGGCTCCCGTGGCCCGGCCGGGAATCGCTGCGTCGGGGACCGCGTTGCAGCAGGGGTGAATCGTCCCAGCATCCCTCTGAACGTCCTCGACCTCGCCAGCCGTCCAGCAGGCGGCAGCAATGCCGATGCGGTCGCCGGAACCATCCGGCTCGCCCAGGCCGCCGAACGGCACGGGTACGACCGGTTCTGGGTCGCCGAGCACCACGGGATGCCCGCCATCGCCTCCAGCGCCCCCGCGGTGCTCATCGCCGGAGTCGCCGGCGCCACCCGGCGGATCCGCGTCGGCAGCGGTGGCGTCATGCTCCCCAACCACGCCCCGCTGGTGGTCGCCGAGCAGTTCGGGACGCTGCGCGCCCTCTACGGAGATCGCATCGACCTCGGCATCGGGCGCGCGCCCGGCACCGATGGCGCCACCGCGATGGCCCTGCGCCGCAGCCCCGAAGGTCTCGGAGTCGAGGACTTCCCGCAGCAGCTGCTCGACCTGTTCGGGTTCTTTCACGGCGGGATGAGCGACGCCAACCCGCTGCACGGGATCACGGCCGTCCCAGGCCTCGGCGACGCTCCGCAGATCTGGCTGCTCGGCTCCAGCGGCTACAGCGCCCAGGTCGCGGCAGCGCTCGGGCTCCCGTTCGCCTTCGCGCACCACTTCGCCGGAGAGAACACCGAAGCGGCACTCGACCTCTACCGGTCACGCTTCGAACCGAGCGACGCCCTGCGCGAGCCGCACACCATGATCGCCGTGAACGTCGTCTCCGACGAGGACCCGGAGGTGGTTCGTGCCCTTTCGCTTCCCGGCCAGCTGTCCTTCCTCCGGATGCGCCGCGGCTTGAAGCCGGAACCCGTGAGCGTCGAGGAGGCGCTGGCCTACGAGTTCACTCCGCTCGAGGAGGAGTTCATCGCCACCCGCAACGCGCGTCAGGCGATCGGAACCCCGGACGAGGTGAAGGTGCGTTTGGACGCGCTGCTCGCCTCCACGCAGACCGATGAGCTGATGGTCTCATCGGGAGCGGCGACCGTGGAGGGACGAATCCGCTCCCTCGAGATCGTGCGGGAGCTGTACCCGGAGAGTTGACGGAGTGTCGGCGTGCGCCCTAGGTCGGTTGGGCGGACGGGTTCTGAAGGGGGACGCAGGGCCACGCTGCGCGCAAGGTCGAGGTCGGTGTCGGGGTGCGCCCCACCGCTACCCCAGACGCCGCTCCTCGCTTCGCTCGGGGCGGCGCCTGGGGCCCCTCGCGGCGGGGACCCCAATAGCTGTCTCTTATACACATCTGACGCTGCCGACGACGGA
>NZ_JBNDHX010000105.1:0-12523 GCF_056755275.1 Leifsonia sp. HAY1-4F | reverse complement strand
TCCGTCGTCGGCAGCGTCAGATGTGTATAAGAGACAGGAGCACCTCAGCGGGATGGAGGTCGGGAACGGCATCGGAGTTGCGGAAAGACCCTCCTGGGGAGGGGTCTCCCGGGCAAGGGCCCTATCTGGGAACGGCCCTCGCCGAGGTGCTCGTTGTCGCACCCGACACGCCGCAGACGCTTGCAACAACGAGCACCTCGGCGGGATGGAGGGTCGGGAAAGGGCAACGGCCCTCCCGGGAGAACGGTCGGGGAACGCCCCTCTTGGGGAACGGGCACTCGCCGAAGTGCTCGAAGTTGCACCCGACACGCCGCTGACGCCTGCAACAACGAGCACCTCGGCGGGATGGAGGCCGGGAGGAGGCTGGAGGCCGGGAGGGGGCGGCGGGGGCTAGACGGTTGCGGCGAGGGCCAGGGTCGCGAGGACGACCGTGACCGGCGCGACGATGAGGCCGAGGAGCATGTAGCGGCTCCACCGGATCTCGACCGCGAACGAGGTCAGGCGCTGGTGCCACAGCAGAGTGGCGAGCGACGCCCACGGCGTGATCAGCGGGCCGGCGTTCACTCCGATCAGCAGGGCGGCGAGCCGGACCGGGCTGCCGGCCGCCGGCTCCAGCGCGAGGTAGGCGGGGAGGTTGTCGATCGCGTTCGCGCCGACCAGCCCGGTCAGCGAGAGGCGCAGCAGGGCCAGCGGCGATTCGCCCGAACCCGAGATGGTGGCCATCAGTATCCCGAGCCCCGCCGTCTGGAGTACCTGGATGAACAGGAACAGCCCGCACGCGAGCAGCACCAGCTGCCACGGCAGGAGGCCGAACCGCAGCACCCCGCGCCGGCGCACCAGGAACAGCGCCAGGAGCACGACCGCAGCCGCACTCGCGGGTAGCCAGACTGGGAGTCCGGACACCAGCAGCGGGATGAGCGCGACGACCACCGCACCCGATATCCAGAACAGCACGGGATCCTCGATGCCGTCCCCGTCCCCCGTCTCGTAGCGGACCAGCAGGAAGCGCCGCGCGACCACGAACACCACGACCATCGGCACAACCATGGCAACGACCGCGGGCGCCAGCATGAGGGCGGCGAAGGCGATCGGGGACGGGTCGCCCATCGCGTGTTGCGCCAGCAGGTTCGTCAGGTTGGACACCGGCAGCAGCAGCGAGCCGGCGTTCGCCATCCACACGGTCGTCAGCGCGAACGGCAGCGGGTTGAGGCCCGCGTGACGCGCCATGACGATCACGACGGGAGTGAGCAGGACCGCCGTGGTGTCGAGCGACAGGAACACCGTGCTGAGGGCCGCGACGATCACCACGAGAAGCCAGAGCAGCCACGCGCGTCCTCGGCCCCAGCGGGCGGTCTCCTGGGCCAGCACCGTGAACACCCCGGCCTCGGCCGCGAGTTCCGTGACGACCGTGATGGCGACGACGAACAGCAGGATGGGCCAGACGCGATTCCAGAGCACGACGGCGTCGGAGACGGGAAGAAGGCCGGTGGCGACCGCTATGCCGCCGAGCACGAGGAGCGCGATGCCCACGATCGCAGTGCGCATCCTCCTCCTCCCATTCCGGCCCGGGGAAGCCTACGCTACGGGTGGGAACCGGAAGGAACAGGATGCGCAAGTACCTCTTCAACGGCGCGATCATCAGCGCGGCCATCGGTCTGTGGACCACCATCCAGGCGTCCAAGAAGGGCCCGAGGGATTGGCGCGTCCCGCTGATGTGGGTGAACGCGGCGATCTCGCTGGCCCTCGCGGTCGGAGCTGTCCTTGACGAGTCCCGGGAGGCGTCCGAGCGCGAGTCCCGGTCGGTGGAGCGCCGAAAGGGCCGTTGACCCGCTGATTTCCGCCGATTTCCGCCGAATCTCCCGGCGTGTCCGGCGGGTTGGCGGCGTCTCTGTCCAGGACACTTGTATTCAGGTGAACCTGGAAGGGGATGCGCGATGTTTGGTCGTAGGCGGCATGCCGCGGCAGTGCCGGTGGCACCGGTCCCTCAGCTGACGGACGCTCAGATCCTCGAGCTCGTGCACACGAAGGTGGCCGAGCTCATCGGCGCGAAGGGTGAGTGGACGGTCGTCCGCCGCGCCCAGGACGACACCGACACCATCTTCCACTCGATCCTCGCGCAGTCGGTCTCGGTCGGAATCGCTGCCGCGATCGCCGAGGCGCGCCGTCGGATCGAGGCGGGCGAGTCGCTCTCCGAGCCGCAGCACCTCGCGCCTGTCATCAGAGACGCACCCGCCCCGGTGGAGGCGCCGGCCGTCGCCACCGCGAGCGAGGCGGAGCCGACCGCTGCCGTTGCCGAGACTCCCGCCGAGCCCGCACAGGCGGTGGCCGAGCCGGCCGCGATGGCCTGGGAGCCCGCTCCGATCACCCAGTGGACGGACCTGCGCAAGCCCGTCACCGGCGAGTTCCCGCTCGTCTCGCACCGCACCGCGGCCTGACCGACCAGGACCCGCCCCGCGTCACCGACCCACGGCCCGACCTCCGGACTGTCAGCCGAGTCCGGCCCAGCCGTCCGGGCCCTCCGACCCCGCCGGGTACTCCTCCAGCGGGACGCGCCCCTCGCGCCAGGCGGCCAGGACCGGCTCCACGATCCGCCAGCACTCCACCGCAGTGTCGGCCCGGACCGACAGCGAGGGGTCGCCATCCAGAATGCCTTCCAGCACCTCGCCGTAGGCCAGCAGAGCGCCGGGTCCGAAATCGGCCGTGAGGGATGCGCGTTCCAGCCCGAACGGGTCGTCCGTGCCGTTGATGTTGACCTCGAGCGACAACGCGTCCGGAGCGAACAGGAGCCGCAGCTTCGCCGTCCCGGTCGTCCCGGTCAGCCCGCTCGGGACGTGCTGCGCCGGTGCGAAGGTGACGACCATCTCGCGCCGCCGGCTCCCGAGCGCCTTCCCGGAGCGGAGGGTGAACGGCACGCCCTTCCACCGCCACGTATCGATCTGCAGCGTCACCTCGGCCAGAGTCTCGGTCTCGCGGGAGGGATCGACGCCCTCTTCGTCCGCGTAGGCGGGCAGCTTCCTGCCTTCGATCTCGCCGGCTGCATAGCGGGCGCGCCGGCTGGCGGTCACGGGGTCGTCGTCCCAGACACGGGTGGCGCGCAGGACCAGCCCCTTCGCGTCCCGCAGGTCGCGGGCGCCGAGCGTCGACGGCGGCTCCATCCCGAGCACCGACATCACCTGCAGCAGGTGGCTCTGGATCATGTCCATCAGCGCACCGGCGGTGTCGTAGTAGCGCGCGCGTCCCTCCAGGGCCAGCGTCTCGTCGTAGAGGATGTCGACGCGTTGGATGTGCAGGCCGTCCCAGAGTGGCTCCAGGATGCTGTTGGCGAACCGCAGCCCTAGGATGTTGAGCACGCTCGAGCGGCCGAGGAAGTGGTCGACGCGGTGGATCTGGTCCTCGGGCACCAGGCGGGCCAGCTGCTCGTTGAGGCGGATCGCGCTTTCTCGGTCGGTGCCGAACGGCTTCTCCAGGGCCAGCGTCAGCCCTGCCGGGAGGTCGAACGTACCGAGCGCGTCGCAGGCCTTCGCGGTGATCGCGGGCGGGAGGGCGAAGTACAGGGCCGGCACGCCGTCCACACCGGAGAGCAGCGCCTGGAGGTCGTGGGCGCTGGTGGCGTCCGCCTCGACGTACCGGGTCTCCGTCAGCAGCCGGTCGACCGCCTCGCCCTTCGCCTCCACCGTGGCGAACGATTCCCGGACCCGGGCGCGCCAGGTGTCGTCGTTCAGGGCGTCACTGCTCGCGCCGATCAGGGTGAACGCCCGCTCCGGCTGATCGGTGAGGAGCTGCCCGATGGCGGGGAGGAGGAGTCGTGACGTGAGATCGCCCGATGCTCCGAGAATCACCAGAGTGCTCACGGACTGCGTCATGCCGATCACAGTACGTCCATACTGGGAATATGTCGCTCCCCATCGAGGATTACGCCCTGATCAGTGACTGCTTCACCGGGGCGCTCGTGGGGAAGGACGGGAGCATCGACTGGGTGTGCCTGCCCCGCTACGACTCCCGCTCGACCTTCGGGGCGCTCCTCGGGACCGAGGACCACGGCCGCTGGCTGGTGGCGCCGGTGGATGCGACCGCGTCCAGCACGCGCCATTACGAGACGGACACGATGATCCTCGTGACCCGCTGGAGGACCGCCGACGGCGAGGTCGAGGTCACGGATGCGATGCCGATGAACGACCACCGGGCCGACATCGTGCGACGGATCCGCGGGGTGCGGGGGAAGGTGCGCATGCGGCAGGACCTGCGCATCCGCTTCGGCTACGCGACCGCCATCCCCTGGGTGCGCCAGCTGAAGGGCGAGCACATGCCGGCGATCGTCGCCGTCGCCGGCCCGGATGCCATCGTGGTCCGCGGCGCTCAGCTGCACGCCGCCAACCACTCGCACCAGGGCGAGTTCACGGTCGGCCCCGGCGAGACCGTCGACCTGACGATGACCTGGTATCCGTCGCACCGTGACGCGCCGGCGGCCCTCGACGTCGAGGCCTCCCTCCAGCGCACACGCGAGTGGTGGACGGCCTGGGCCGGCACCTGCGCGCACGAGGGACCGTACCGCGACGAGGTCGTGCGGTCGCTCATCCTGTTGCGCGCCCTGACCCACCTGGAGACCGGCGGTATCGTCGCCGCAGCCACGACCTCCCTTCCGGAGGCGTTCGGAGGCGAGCGCAACTGGGACTACCGGTTCGTGTGGCTGCGGGATGCGTCCCTCACCATCGGCGTGCTCCTCACCCACGGCTACAACGACACGGTGGATCACTGGCGCGACTGGCTGCTGCGCGCGATCGCGGGAGACCCGGGCGACGTCCAGATCATGTACGGCCTGGCCGGCGAACGTGATCTCGCCGAGCGGATCGTCACCGCCCTGCCCGGCTATCAGGGCGCCCGTCCGGTGCGGATCGGCAATGAGGCATCCACTCAGTTCCAGGCGGACGTCATCGGTGCGGTGATGCTGGCGCTCGACCACGGCCGTCGCGCCGGCAACGTGGAGACCCGGTTCTCCTGGGCGTTGCAGCGGGCGCTGATGGGGTACCTGGAGCAGCATTGGCGGGAGCCGGACCACGGCATCTGGGAGATCCGGGATGTCCCGCAGCACTTCACCCACTCCCGCGCGCTCGTGTGGGCGGCGTTCGACTGCGCGGTCCGCGGCGTCGAGCTGGACGGGCTCGAAGGACCGGTCGAGCGCTGGAAGCGCGAGCGCGAAGCGATCCGGGCCGACATCGAGATGAACGGCTGGGACCCCCACCGCGGAACCTATGTCCAGCATTACGGCACCACCGAGGTGGATGCGTCCCTCCTCCAGCTGGTGCAGGTCGGCTTCGTCGATGCCGAGGACCCGCGGATGCTCGGCACGGTCAAGGCGCTCGAGGAGGACCTGCTGCGCGACGGGCTGCTGCTGCGCTACCGCACCGAGACCGGGGTGGATGGGCTGCCGCCGGGCGAGCATCCCTTCCTCGCGTGCTCGTTCTGGCTGGTCGAGCAGTACGCCCGCTCGGACCGGCTCGCGGACGCCACCGCGCTGATGGACCGGCTCGTCGGTCTCGCGAACGACGTCGGCATGCTCTCGGAGGAATACGACGTCGAGGGCCGCTCCCACGCCGGGAACACACCGCAGGCGCTGACGCACCTCGCACTCGTCCGTGCGGCCGACGCGATCAGTGGGCTGCCGCTCTGGCCGGGACTGTGATCACGGAACCCGGCACTCTCGAGGAGACGAGAACCGACGAACTGCTCGAGCTCGGCTCCCCCTGGGTCACGATCGTCTGGAACGACCCGGTCAACCTGATGAGCTACGTGACCTACGTGTTCCAGACGTACTTCGGCTTTCCGCGACGTGAGGCCGAGCGGCTGATGATGATGGTGCACACCGAGGGCCGGGCCGTCGTGGCGACGGGGACGCGCGAGGAGATGGAGCGGCACGTGGAGGCGATGCACGAGTACGGGCTGTGGGCGACGCTCACCAAGGCGGACGCGTGACCCCGTTCCGCCGGCGCCGAGACGGCCGGGTGAGTGCCTCCTTCCAGCCTGCGGAGGCGCAGCTGCTGCTCTCCCTCGCCGAGGAGGCGGTGGAACTCGCGAGGGCGGCGGCGACGGAGAACGGCGAGGCGGACCCCGCGCTGCGCCGCCTGCTGCCTGACGCCTACCCGGACGACCCCGAGGCGTCGGCGGAGTTCCGGCGCTTCACCGCTGCCGGCCTCGCGGATCGCAAGGAACGGAACGCCCGGGTCCTGATCGAGTCGCTCGCGGCGCCGTCGGACCATGCGGTCCGCGTCGTCCTCGACGAGAGCCAGGCGTCGGCCTGGCTGCGGACGATCACGGATGTGCGCCTCGTGCTCGCCTCCCGGCTCGGCATCCACGAGGACGGCGATGAGGGCGACATCCACGATGAGGAGTCGGCCATGCAGCGCGCGGTATACGACTGGCTCGCGGGGGTTCAGGAGCTGCTGGTGCTCGCGCTGCGGCCGTAGAAGCGCCGTAGCCGTAGCAGCGCCGCCGCGGCCCGAGATCCCGACCGGGTGGTTCGCCGTTCAGACCGGGTAACGCACCGCTGCCGCGGCCGCTCCCCCGCCGGGTACGTCCTCGGCACGCAGCGCATAGACCTTCGCCTTCGAGGCCAGCGCCCGTCGCAGGATCTCGTCCACCACTCCGTAGTCGCCGGTGCCGTCGTCGTCCGCGAACTCGACCGCTCCCGTCTCATCGTCGATGGTGCCGGGCACCCGGCGGTCGATGTCGATGACGAGCGACTCGACGGCGCCGAACGTCGCCGCCCGGGCGATATCGCTGAGGTCGACCAGTGCGGTGCCCGCGGCGATCCGCGACTCGTACCCCTCCCGGAGGGCCGCCACCTTGCTGGCATAGAGCCGGTCGAGCACTCCGCGGGCGGCAGCCGCGAGCTCCTCGTCGGTCTTCTCCTCCGGGTTGCCCGCGATGACTTCGGCGACCAGCCGGGGATGCTCGCTCGCTCCCCGGAAGATGCCGGAGAGCGGTTCGGCGGCGGCGAGGATCAGCGGCTCCGACGAGTTCGCGAGCACGGGATGCAGCGCGCGCTCGATCGCCTGCACGTACTCCAGCATCCGGACCTTCTGGCCCTCCGACCCCTGGATGCGCCCCTCGGCCTGCCGTCCGCTGACCGAAGTCTTGCCCACGGCGTCGGCGACATCGCGCGGCATCCCGGGCACATCCATCCGCTCCGGCGGCCGGTCCGGAGTGAGGTGCAGCAGGCGCACCGAGTTGCCCGCAAGGGCCAGGATGAGCGCGGACTGCGGGAAGGTCAGCGTCCGCAGCAGCGGCTTGACGTAGTAGCGATCGGCGACCTCGCAGGCCGTGCCGAGCCGGTTCGGAAGGCGGAAGGTCTCGGCCAGGTCGCCGTCGAGGAAGACGGCGAGCGACCGGGACTGGTAACGCCAGAAGTCGCGGTCGTCGAGAATGCGCTGCCCCTCGGTCTGCACAGCCTGGATGCGCGCGCGCGGCACTCCCAGCTTCTCCAGCGCGCGTTCGGCTGCGGTCAGATGATTCTTCAGCTCGATCCGCGCCCGGTCCGCCTCCGCCGGCGTCGTTCCGGTGGGCAGGTAGATGCTCACGCAACCGGGATGGCGCAGTGCGGCGATCCGTTCGACGTCGGCCTTGGTGGGAATGTCCTTGTATTCCACAGTGGTCCTCCTTCAGCCCCGGCGATGCGGCGTGGTCGGTTGCGGTGCGGCCAGTCTCGTCGTCCGGCAGGCGGGTTCACAAGTCTCTGGCCGACATTCCGGCAACGTTTGGACCACGACGGCTGCTCTCTCGTTGACATTTGCGGGATCGAGGCCTACCGTCCTTTAAACCGGTTTAGATGACAGCTCGTGGCTGAGCGGGAAAAGCCTCGGGGCATCCCATGAGCCGGCACAGAGAACGACGAGCATGAGGGATCGCAACGATGCGCAACCGAGTACAGACGATGCCGAGGGCCGCGGCCGCGCTTGCCCTCGGGGCAGCTCTCGCCCTCACGGCGGTGGCTCTCCCCGCGCAAGCGACTGAGGTCGCTGCAGCAACTGCAGGACACCACGCCGCCGCATCCACCCCGAAGCTGACCAACCTCGCGCACCTGGACTTCCTGCTCGACGACGTACCCCTGCTCCCCGGCGTCGCCGGTCACACAACGTACCGGGCCGCAGAGGAGCCGGTCGCGCGCGCACCCTGGGTGTACGCCGATCGGCAGAGCGACGGCACCTTCCGCCGGGTGGGCGGGGGCCCCATCACCGACCCGGCGCGCGGCTGGTACGCGCAAGGCGCCTACGACGCCGACGACATCTCGCGCGCGGCGGTCGTCTACCTGCGGGACTGGAAGCAGAACGGCACTGCGTCGAGCCGGACGACGGCCTACCAGCTGCTCCGCTCGCTCACCTACCTTCAGACCGACGACGGACCGAACGCCGGCAATGTCGTGCTCTGGCAGCAGCACGACGGGACGCTGAACCCGTCGGCCATCCCGAAGGAACTGCCCGACCCGTCCGACTCCGCGGAGTCGTTCTGGCTCGCCCGCACGGTATGGGCGCTGGGCGAGGGATACGCCGGCTTCCGCTCGGCCGACCCCGCGTTCGCGACGTTCCTGCGCGACCGCCTGCACCTGGCGCTCTCGGCGCTCGAGCGCCAGTCGCTCGGGCAGTATCCGGGAACCGAGGTGGCGAACGGCGTGACGGTTCCCGGCTGGCTGATCGTCGGCAGCGCAGGGGCCACCGCCGAGGCCGTTCTCGGGCTGAGCGCCTACGCCGGCATCGAACCCGGCGACACCGAGGCACGAACAGCGCTCGCCCACTACGCCGACGGGATCGCG
The DNA here is from genome assembly GCF_056755275.1 of Leifsonia sp. HAY1-4F. Taxonomy (NCBI): domain Bacteria; kingdom Bacillati; phylum Actinomycetota; class Actinomycetes; order Micrococcales; family Microbacteriaceae; genus Leifsonia; species Leifsonia sp. HAY1-4F. The sequence goes on along the minus strand of NZ_JBNDHX010000105.1, from coordinate 3,720 downwards.
GAGCTGCAGAGCGGCGGAATCGGCCAGTGGCCGTTCGGCGCGCTCCTCCCTGAGGCGAACTCGCCGACGTTCTGGCACGCCTGGGCCGGGATGCAGCCCGCAGCCCTGACCGCCGCCTCCGGCGTGCTCGGCGATGCCTCCTTGCAGGGCGCGGCGACGACCGACCTCGCTCTGTTCACGGCACAACTGCTGACGACCGGCGGCCCCGACAACGGGTGGACTCCCACCCCGGCCGATCGCACCCAGATCGCGTACGGCGTCGACTCGCGGCTCGAGGGGCTCGTGGCCGCGGCCGATGCGACCGGCGCCACGGGACTCGCCGCCCTCGCGGGTGCCCAGGCCGCGTGGTACTTCGGCGCGAACCGGGCCGGCGTGCCGGCCTACGACCCGGCGACCGGGGTCTGTGTCGACGGCATCGCGGGCGACGGAACGGTCAACCGCAATTGCGGAGCCGAGTCCGTCATCCACACCGAGTTGAGCATGCTCGCGCTGGATACGCATCCCGCCATCGCCCGCGCGGCGACCTCCTTCACCCGCACGAGCGCGACCGTCGGGCTCAGCGTTGTGGAAGCCGAGAGCGGCACCACGACCGGGCCGGTCTCGACGGTCACCCCTCCCTCGGCCTGGACCGGATCGGCCAACTGGTCGGGCGGAGCATACCTGCAGGCGGGCGACGGCTCGACCGTGACGCTGCAGCTCCCCGCCGGCCATCCTGCCCTGCGCGTCCTGCCGATCGCCGATCTCGGGCCGGAGGACCCGACCGACTCCGGCACCACCTCCTGGACCGCCGCCGTGGGACGGGTGACCCTGCCGCTCGGCCGCACGGACAACGTCCGACCGGCCGAACAAGGCATCGCCCCCAGCCCGGTGTTCCTGCTCCCCCAGACGCTCCCCGTCCCCGTCCCAGCGCAGGCCACCGCGGTCACGGCCCGGGTGTCCGGCACGACACGACTGGATGCGGTGCTCCTGCAGCCGATCGTCTCCCACCTGGGCCTTGCCGGCAGCAGCGCGCTCGACGTCTACGTGAACTCCACGAACCTGCCGGTCCGCCAGCGCCTCGACGCGACGGGTCCGGTCACGGTGACGAGCTACGACTCGTCCGGCCGTCAGGTCGGTCGGCCTCAGACCCTGGGCGGCCACGCCATCGTCATCGTCCCGCCCGGTGGCTTCGTGACGGCGAGCACGCGATGAGGATGGACGCATGAACACCAACGCCAACGTCACCATCAACGACGTCGCCCGCGCCGCGGGCGTCAGCAAGTCCCTCGTCTCGCTCACGCTGAACGCACGGCCAGGGGTCGCCAGCGAGACGCGGGAACGCATCCTGCAGACCGCCCGCTCGCTCGGCTGGACCCCGAATCCGGGCGCCCGCGGCCTCACCACCCGCCGCGCCTACGCGCTCGGCCTGGTGCTGCGCCGGGAGCCGCGGACCATCGAGGTCGACCCGTTCTTCGCGGCGTTCATCGCGGGCGTGGAGACGGTGCTCTCCGAGCGCGGGAACGTGCTCGTCCTGACCGTCGTGCCGGACCGGACGGCCGAGGAGCGCGCGTACGAGCGGCTCGCCGCGGACAAGCGCGTCGACGGCTTCCTCCTCACCGACCTGCTCGCCGAGGATGAGCGCATCCCGCTGATCGAGCGGCTCGGCTCGTTCGCGGTGTCGCTCGGCGAGCCGCTCGGCGGGAGCCCGTTCCCGGTCATCACCCGCGACTACGACGCGGGCATCGACGACCTCGTCGCCCATCTGGTGGGCCTCGGTCACCGACGGATCGCCCATGTCTCCGGCGACGAGCGGATGCTGCACGGCCTGCGCCGGCGCGAGCGCTTCGAGCGCATCGCGCACGCCGCGGGGCTGACGCCGCTCGTCGTCTCCACAGACTTCTCTCCCGAGCAAGGCGCAGAGGCCACGAAGGCCCTGCTCGAGAAGGAGGACCGCCCGACCGCGATCGTCTACGGGAACGACCCCATGGCGATCGCCGGGATGGGCGTCGCGCACGAACGGGGGCTCGACCTGCCGGCCGATCTCTCGATCACCGGGTTGGACGGCTCCCAGATCGGGTCGTTCGTCTACCCGTCCCTCACAACGCTCGACAACGACCCGGCCGGCTGGGGAGTCGCCGCCGCCACCGCACTGCTGCGGCTGGTGGAGGACGGCGAGTCGGGCGATGTCGCGCTCCCCCCGGCTCGGCTGATGGTGCGCGCATCCACCGCACCACCGGCCGGCTGAACAGCGCTCGGTTGCACCACGCCGAGCTGAATACCACCGGGCCGAACGGCCCACCGGAAAGGCACATCATGCACGACAACATCCTGCGGCGGAAGAACCTGCGAAGGGGCAGAGCCGCCGCCTCCCTCATCACAGCCGGTCTGATCGCCGCAACGCTCGCCGCCTGCAGCGGAAGCGGCGGGGGCGCCACCGACGCCATGAAGGCGCACGGACCGATCACCATCTGGTACTCGAACAACACCCAGGAGGTGCAGTGGGGCAAGGCGATGGTCGCGGACTGGAACTCCGCGCATCCCAAGGAGCAGATCAAGGCACAGGAGGTGCCCGCCGGTAAGAGCACCGAGGAGGTCATCGGCGCGGCCATCACGGCCGGGACCACCCCGTGTCTCGTCTTCAACAACCTTCCCGCCGCCACCGGCCAGTGGCAGAAGCAGGGCGGCCTCGTCGACCTGTCGAAGTTCTCGGACGGCGCCAGCTACATCGAGGCGCGCAGCGGAGATGCGGCCAAGCAGTACAAGTCCCCCAACGGCGACTACTACCAGATGCCGTGGAAGCAGAACCCGGTCATGATCTTCTACAACAAGGCGATCTTCCAGAAGGCCGGGCTCGATCCGGCCAACCCGAAGCTGTCGACCTACGCCGACTTCCTGGCGGCCGCGCAGAAGATCAAGTCCTCCGGGGCCGCTCCCTACGCCATCTACCCGGCGCCGACCAGCGAGTTCTTCCAGGTCAACTTCGACTACCTGCCGCTCCTGGCAGCGGAGACCGGAGGCAAGACCTTCATCGAGAACGGCAAGGCGGCCATCACCGGCTCTGACGCGCTCGACGTGGCGAACTTCTGGAAGACGATCTACAGCGACGGCCTCGCCGGCAAGGAGCAGTACCAGGGCGACGCCTTCGCCGACGGAAAGTCCGCGATGGCGATCGTCGGACCCTGGGCGATCGCGTACTACGGGAACAAGGTGCAATGGGGATCCGTCCCCGTCCCGACGAAGGACGGCAAGCCGGCCGACCAGACCTACACCTTCCCCGACGCCAAGAACATCGGCATGTACACCTCGTGCAAGAACCAGGGCACGGCGTGGGATGTGATCAAGTTCGCGACGAGCAAGGCGCAGGACGGCAAGCTGCTGGATGTCTCCGGCCAGATGCCGATCCGCAGCGACCTGGCCTCGACGTTCTCCTCGTACTTCTCGTCGCATCCCGCGTACAAGGAGTTCGGAGCGCAGAGCGCCCGCACGGTCGATGACCCGACCGGCACCAACACGATCGCCCAGATGCAGGCCCTCCGGGACGCCTACACGAAGTCGGTCGTGAACGGCAGCGGCACGGTCGAGGATGCGTTCAAGGCCGCCGCGGACAAGATCGACCGGCTCCAGGCCCAGAAGTAGCCGGCCATGAGCACCTCCGTCCGCGGCCCCTCGGCCGCACGCCCGGCGGCGGGCGGGGGCGCCAGCACCTGTCTCTTATCCACATCTGACGCTGCCGACGACGGA
>NZ_JBNDHX010000104.1:0-13109 GCF_056755275.1 Leifsonia sp. HAY1-4F | reverse complement strand
GATCTGGAGGATCATCCGGTCGTGCAGGTCAGCTGGAACGATGCACAGGCCTATTGCGCCTGGGCCGGTCGCCGACTGCCCACCGAAGCCGAATGGGAGCGCGCCTCCCGCGGAGGCCTGGACGGCGCACGATTCCCCTGGGGCGATGAGCTCTTCGTCGACGGCGCCTGGAACTGCAACATCTGGCAGGGCGACTTCCCCACCCTCAACACGCTGGAGGACGGCTTCCTCACCACCGCCCCTGCCCTGCACTACGAGCCGAATGGCTACGGGCTCTACCAGACCGTCGGAAACGTCTGGGAGTGGTGCCAGGACTGGTACGACCCGGCCTACTACGGTCGCTCTCCCGAGGAGTCGCCCGCCGGCCCCGCGACGGGGACGCAGCGCGTGCTTCGCGGAGGTTCCTTCCTCTGCCACGACTCGTACTGCAACCGCTACCGCAACTCGGCCCGGTCGCAGAACACCCCCGACTCCGCGATGTCCAACGCCGGGTTCAGGACAGTGGCGATCGCACCATGAGGGCCACCACTTGCTCCCGCGTAACGCCTCCACTCTCACCGAAAGGAACGTGATCATGCCCGAGACCCGCGACGAACCGGATATCGAACCGGCCATCGAGGAGGCCCGCGACTGCTGCGCTCCCGGCCGCGCCGCATTCCTCCAGCCGGCCGCCGATCGCGGGCAGATGGTCTCGCGGAGGCCGCCGAGCAACTCGTAGGCTAGATCGCCCGACACGACCTGCACACCCGGGTTGATCATCGATACGACGGTTCTTCTACGAGGAGGCCTTAGAGCGGATCCGGCAGGTTCCCCGTGCCCAGCGGAGCGTCTGGGAGCCGCGGCCTCCCTCGCGTGATCGCAAAGCGCATCCGTGAAATAGGTGCGTCAGCCTAATGGTGCAGGGCGCACTGTGGCCCGGATGGGTTCAACTCACGAACGAGCATCAGGTCTCCGCCGGCGACTTTGCGGCGATGCTCAATCAAACAGGGATCGTGCCGGCTGACCGGACCGAGCAGTTCGCTCGGGCGCTCTACTACGGGTTCAACGGCGACTTCTCGACGGCCATGCAGCTTCTCGCACCCCAGATGGAGGCTCTGGTCAGGTACCACTTCGCTAACGCAGGTGAACCGACGAGCACGATCGACTCAGCGGATCAGACCGAGGTCACACGACGATGGGCACGTCGCCTGAGCCGTCGCTCGCTCCGAGCCTGCTTTGGAGTTCATCGTCAATCGGTGGGCCAGTGTCATTAGCCGATCCCTAAACCTTCGCGTGGTGCGCTATCTGATTACCTTTAGCTATGGGCAGGAAAAACTTTCTCATTGAGGGAGGTTCCGCAACCGGGAAGACCTCGGTGGGCGAGGAATTGGCACGGCGCGGTTACCCCGTCGTTCACGGCGACCGCGAACTCGCATATCAAGGCGATCCCGAGACCGGGGAAGCGATCCACGGCATCACTGGTCCCGCCGTCCACGACCACCATCTTTGGCGGATCGAGAAGGTGAAGGCGCTGGTCGCAGATCAGAGCGATGCGGTGACTTTCTTCTGCGGGGGATCCCGAAACTTCAGCAAATTCATCGACTTGTTCACCGGCGTCTTCGTGCTCGAGGTCGATGACGATACCTTGATTCGCCGGCTGGATGACAGGCCCGACGACGAGTGGGGAGGACAAGGTCGGCAGGCGGAACGGGAACTCATACTTCGACTGCACCGCACCAAAGCGGACATTCCTACAGGTGGCCTCGCCCTCGACGCCACCGCCCCGCTCGAGCGTGTCGTCGACGAGATCCTGATGTTGAGTGGATCACTAGAAGACTCCGCCCGTTAGAAGATCCGCCACCGGGCCGTGGTACGTGGGCGGAAACAGCACGCCGTCCCACCCGCGTCGCTTTATCGAAGCTGGATAAGTCCCGCTTGGGTCGGGGTGAAACCGCATGCGCTGAAATAGAAGTCCCGCAGGTGATCTTCGAAGTCGACGTGTAACCACTCACATCCGGCCTCCGCCGCGTGCTTACGCGCGACGGCTATAAGGCGAGCACCGATGCCACGCCGCCGTGCACGGAGCGCCACGGCGGTGTCTTCGACGAAGGCATGAACAAGGCCATCCCAAATGATGTTGACGAAGCCGACGAGGCTCTGGTCGTCGCGTGCAGTGACCCAGCCGAGACTGAGCCGGCCAAGCTGGTCGTTCCAATCGTGCTCGACGAGGTGATGCTCAAACGCCTCAGCGTGCAGGGCGTTCACTTCCTCGTTGGAGAATGATCCTCGCCACTCGTAACGGACGGGATCAGTGGCAGAACTAAACACGATACGGCTCCTTGGCAGAGACCACCGAGTGTGGCCCTAGAACGTGATGAGGGAACGGCGAGAGGTAGTCATCAGCTGCTCCCTTCGCTCTGCGCATCGAGCCGTGCTGGCGCGATGCTAGCACCGAGAGCGCGGTGGGAGCCACTAGCGGGCCACTACTCGTCGCTCTACGAAGGCCGACCCGCCGCGTCGACCCTTCCTAACGCCGAGATGCGACTCGATGAGGCCTTTGAGGTGCCCGCGGACGAAGAAAGGTGGGCCGCTGATCGGCACCCCGCTGACGTGTGACGCGGCAACGCCGGATGGAAGGCAACCGAGACGGACCCGGCGTGTCGATCCTTACGCCGCGAGGTGATGATTGATCGCGTCCGCCGAGTACAGTGCGTCGGTGACGATGCGGGCCATGCCGATCGGGCCGGCCTGCTCCCGCAGTTCGCCGAGGCGAATGTCCAGGTTGCGGGTGGCACGCGGTAGCGATCGCGGGTAGAGCGTCTCGCGGAGACCGCCGAGCAGCTCGTTGGAGGCTAGGTCACCCGACACGACCAGCACACCTGGGTTGATCATCGATACGACGGTAGCCATCACCTCGCCGATCCGGCGGCCCGCCTCGTGAGTGAGCGACAGAGCATCCACGTTGCCGGCCTGCAGCAGCCGCCCCACGTCACGACCCGAACCGGCGGGGATGCCGAGCTCGTCGAGCTTCACCGCGACGGCACGCCCGCTGGCGACGGCGGCAAGGCATCCCCGAGATCCGCACTGACAGATCGCCGTCTCGCCGGCGAGACGGATGTGACCGATGTCACCGGCGCCACCGTCGATGCCGTGGTAGACCGATCCATTGATCACGAGACCGGCACCGATACCTGTCGAGACCTTGATCAGGCAGACGGCGTTGCTGCCGGCGAAGTTCGTCGACTGCTCACCGAACGCCATGGCATCGGCGTCGTTCTCGACGAACGTCGGAACCGGGATGACCTCGGCGAGATGCTCAGCGATCGGATAGGCGTCCCAGCCGGGCATGATCGGCGGCTGCGAAGGTCGCCGGGTGCTCGGATCGATCGGGCCGGGGACCGAGATGCCCGTGCCGACCAATGGGCGACCGTCCGAAGCCTCGTCGACCAGGCGCCGCATCGACGCCGCGAGCGCGTCCAGCACCCGCTCGGGGCCTTCGCTGATGGCGACGTCGACAGCGTCCGACACGATGATCCGCCCGCTCAGGTCGGTCAGCGCTGTTCGGGAATGCGCGGTGTCGACGGTCGCGACGGCGAGCACGGACCGATCGACATGGAACGAGAGACGGTCCGGCCGCCTCCCGCCGGTCGCGCCACCCGCCCCGGCGTCCTCGATCACGAGGCCGGCGTCCATCAGGGCGTCCACCCGTTGGGCCACTGTCATGCGCGACAGCCCGGTGATCTGCTGGATGTCGCGGCGTGTGTTCGCTTCCGCGCGCCGGATGAGCTGGAGCACGTCTCCGGGACCAGAACTCATCGGCCGCCTTTCCTCGGGGGGCACCCAGCGTCGTGGCTCCATGTTATGAGTCTCGGGGACGTCGGAGCTCATCCCTTGTCTGCTCCGCTGGTGAGTCCTTCTGTGAGGGACCGCTCGGTGAGGCCGTAGAGCACGATGATCGGTATGGTGAGGAGAACCGAGCCGGCCATCAGCACCGTCTTGGAGACTTCGATCCCGTTGGAGAGTTGCGAGAGCCCGAGCGACACCGTCCACAGGTTGCGGTCGGCGGCGAGGAAGAGCAGCGCGAACAGGAACTCGTTCCACGCGATCATGAAGACGTACAGTCCCGTCGAGATGATCGAGGGCATCGCCAGCGGCACTGTGATCTTCCAGAGGATTCGGAGACGGCCCGCTCCGTCGACCATCGCCGCCTCCTCGACGCTTTCCGGGATGGACTTGAGGTACGAGCGCAGCATGTGGATGGATACCGGGATGGTCTGCGCGATGTAGACGATCGTCAGGCCGAAGAGCGATTCCCTGATCCCGAGCGCCGAGAATCCGACGAAGAGCGGGATGGCGATGATGATGACCGGGAACAGGTAGACCGCGAGGAAGAGCGCACTCACCTGCCTGCGACCGAAGAACTTCAGGCGTGAAACGGCGTACGAGCCGGGGATGGCGATCAGCAGCGTGATGGCTGCGGTCGCGACGGCGACGATCCCGGAGTTCAGCATGAACCCGGCGAAGCCCTGTCCGCCGTCCTCCTGCGGCTTCAGCACCTCGGCATACGTCTTCAGAGTGAAGTTCTGTATCGGGATCCAGAGCCGCTCCGGGTGGAGCAATACCTGCTCGATCGGGACCAGACTCAACTCGACCATGTAATAGAACGGGAAGACGGTGGCGATCACCAGCACGGCGATCAGAATCCACCGCAGTGCTCCGAAGGTGCGCTTCTGCACGACGATGCGGCTCATTCGTCGTCTCCCTTGTTCGCGAAGAATTTGACGTAGATGAAGAGGAAGACGCTGAGGATCGCGGACAGCACGAATGCGTTCGCGGCGGCGCCCCCGATGTCGAAGCTGCCGACCAACGTGTCGTAGACGCGCACGGCGGCGACCTCTGTTCCGGCGCCTCCACCGGTGAGCAGGTAGACGTCGTCGAACTTGTTGAAGGTCATGATGAGCCGGAGCACCGAGAGCAGGGAGATCACCGGCAGCAACTGCGGGAACACGATCTGCCGGAAGTTCTGCCAGGGTGTGACGCCGTCGACAAGTGCCGCCTCCTCGACATCCCGTGGCAGTGCCACCAGGCGCGCCGTGATGAAGAGGAAGGCGAACGGGAAATACCGCCATATCTCGAAGACGATGACCGTGATCAGGGCGTACGGAGCCTTGCCGAGGAAGTCGATCGGGTGCTCCCACCCGAACCACGCTTTACCCAGCGTGTTGACGATGCCGAATTGCGCGTTGAGCATGATCTGCCACACGAACGTGACCGCTACGACCGGCGCCACATAGGGCAGCAGCATCAGTGAGCGCGCGAGCCCGCGGCCGCGGAACGGCTGCCGGAAGGCGAGTGCGGCGACGAGGCCGACCGCGATCGATCCCGCCGTCGAGAAGACGGAGTAGACGATCGTCGTCCAGAGCGAGCTCCAGAAGCCCGGGTCCGTGAGGACGCCGACGAAGTTGTCGAGCGTGAACGGGTTCGCCAGCCCGTTCTCGGCGATGCTGGTGAAGTCGGTCTGCTGGAACGCGAGCACGAAGTTCCAGATGACCGGGATGATGACGATCGCGATGATGATGATGGTCGTCGGGAGCACCATCGCGATTCCGGCCCGGTTGTCCCGTCCGGCGATCGGGGACCGCCGCCGCAGGCGGCCCCCGGTGGGGGTCGCCTGCGTAGACGGCGGACGTGATGCGAGCTGGGTCATGGGGTCACTTCTTCAGCTTCGCCTGCAGTTGCTCCACGGCGGACTGCGCAGACTGGGCGGCGTCCGTAGCGGAGGTGCCCGATCCCAAGCCGGCGACGGCTTTGGAGATCGGCAGCTGCGTGTTCACCGGCCCCAGCAGTGCGCCCTGGCCCTGCGGGATGGCCCAGCGGTCGATCTGCGACGGCACCTTCAGCAGCGCGGCGATCGTGGCGGCGTCATAGATCTCGGAGAGCTTCTTCTTCGTGTCGACGCCGGCCTCGAGGTTCTTCCAGCCGTCACTGAACTCGGTCGGGCTGGCGGATGTCCCGGTCCGGAGCGGGAACTTGCCTTCCGGCGCCATCCCGAGCCAGTCGAGGTAGCCGTCGGAGAGCATGTACTCGACGAACTTCTCGGACGCTGACGCGTTGGCCTTCTTGGTCACCAGCCACGAGGTCGCTTCGCCGTAGGTCGCGCCCTTCTTGCCGTCCGGTCCCTGGATCGCCGTGACGATACCGCTGTTCTTCGCCAGCCACGTGGGGTCCGACGTGCACTGCGGGCAGGTCGGGAGGGCATCGTTGCGGAGTCCGCCCAGCTCGTCGAGGATGTAGGTCGACCAGTCGACCATGGCCGCCTGGCCCGCGAAGTAGGTCGCGCGGGTCGTGTCGACGGTCTGCGTGCCCTGCGGCGAGTAGTGCTGGGCGAGCGAGCCGTAGAGGCCCCAGGTGGTCTTGCAGGCGGAGGACGTCAGCCTGACATTGCCGTTGGAGTCGACCAACTGGCAGTCGTTGCCGAGGGCGAGCGACTCGAAAGTCTGTGAAGTGAAGACATCGGCCGGGTCGGTTGCCAGGGTGATCCCGTAATCGCTGCCGGAGGTGAGGGTCTTCGCGGCCTTCTCGAGGTCGGCGTAGGTGGTCGGCGGCTTCAGGCCGGCCTTCGCGAAGAGGTCCTTGCGGTAGACGAGGATCTGCGCGTACGCCGAGTCCGGCACGGCGAGCTGTCGTTCGTGGTCCTGGTCGAGCTTCAGGGCGGAGCCGACGAAAGTGTCGGTGCCGAGGTTCTTGACGACGTTCGCCGCCGAGGCCGTATTGAGCAGCTTCTGCGTGTCGAGCTGACGGACGATCGAGAGCGGGATCGCGCCCATCACGTCGGGGAGTTTGCCGGAGATGGCGGCGGAGGCGACGAGCTGAGGAACCTGGTTCTCGTCGACCGGGACGAGCTTGACCTGGATTCCGGTCTTCTTCGTGAAGCCCTCGATGATCTTCTTGGTGGTGTTCACGCGGTCGGGCTGGTTCTCCTCCGACCACACGGTGATGGTCTTGCCCTTGTCACTCGTGCTGCTGCTCGTCGAGCAGCCCGCCAGCATCGTCGCGCCGGCAGCGAGCAACGTCGCTCCTGCAACGATCTTCCTCATTCGCGACGTCTTCATCGCGACTCCTTTCGTCGGGGGGTGGGGGTGTCTGCGAGATTAGCCCAACTTATGCTCAATGTCTATACACATTCCGCACAGCCATAGTGCTAATGTGTCGAGCACCACCGAACCCGCATCATCAAGGACGACGAATGAACAGCCTTCTCCGTTTCTCCGGGCCCCGCACCGTCGAGATCGTCGACGCCCCGCACCTCGAGCTCCAGCCGGGCCAGGCCCGCATCCGCACGATCTACTCCGGCATCTCGGCCGGGACCGAGTTGACCGCCTACCGCGGAACGAACCCCTACCTCACCAGCGAGTGGGACCCGGAGCTGCGACTCTTCCGGGGCGCATCGGCTGACCGCGGCCTCGCCTATCCCCTCGACGGCTGGGGCTATTCCGAGGTCGGCGAAGTCGTCGAGATCGCACCGGCCGCAGGCGGCGTGCCCGACGACGCCCCTCACGTAGGCGACCGCGTCTGGGGGATCTGGGGGCACCGCGCCGAGGGGATCCTGGCCCTCGAAGCACTGCGTGGCCACGTCCTCCCGCCGCACCTCGACCCGCTGGCCGCCGCATTCGTGCGCGTCGGAGCCATCGGACTCAACGGCGTGCTCGCCGCCGACCTCGGCGTCGGGTCGACCGTCGCCGTCTTCGGGCAGGGTGTGATCGGACTGCTCGCGACCCGGCTCGCCACCTTGAACGGAGCGACGGTGATCGCCGTGGACGGTATCCCGGCGCGGCGTGAGGCGGCGACTCGATGGGGAGCCGCGCATGCGCTCGCGCCCGACGAGGACCTCGCCTTCGCGATCCGCGAGCTGACGAACGGTGCCGGCGCCGACGCAGCCATCGAGCTCAGCGGGAACTACCATGCGCTTCAGTCCGCGATCCGGGCCGTCGGTGCCGACGGTACCGTCGTCGCATCGGGCTTTTACCAGGGCGATGGCGCGGCGCTCCGTCTCGGCGAAGAGTTCCACCACAACCGCGTGCAATTGCTCGCGTCGCAGATCGGGTCAGTGCCCAACCGGATGCGCGCGCGCTGGGACGTTCCACGTCTTCAGCGCACGATCGTCGATGCACTCGCCGACGGCCGCGTGAATGCCGCCGAGCTCGTGACCCACCGTTTCGCCATCGGCGACGCGGCGGCCGCTTACCAGCTGCTCGACACCGATCCGTCGGCCGCCCTCCAGGTGGTGCTGGAGTTCTGATGAACGCGATCACAGTGCAGGAACAGCACCTTCCCGGAGATACTCTCGAGCAGAAGTTCGAGATCGCCCTGGCCTGGGGGTTCGACGGCATCGAACTGCGCAGCCGAGGCGACCATCACTTCGCTTCCCGCCTCCCCGAGCTTCGCCGGGCCGCGGCGTCCGGGGTCGTCATGCCGACGACGTGCGTCGAGATGTCGCACTTCATCGGAGCCTTCGACTCCGATCTGCGCGAGGACGCGATCGTCCAACTCCGCTCGCAGCTGACCGTGATGGCCGAGATCGGCGGAGTCGGCGTCATGACTCCCGGCTCCTACGGCATGTTCTCCCGCCGGCTGCCCCCCTTCGAGCCGCCTCGATCGCCGGAGGAGGACAGAAGCATTCTGCTGGACGCCCTCGGACGCCTGGGCGAGCACGCCGAGAAGGAGGGTGTCGAGCTGTTCCTCGAGCCGCTCAACCGGTACGAGGACTATCTCGTGAACACTCTCGCCCAGGCCGCCGACCTCATCCAGGGAGTGGGCTCCCCCGCCGTGCGCATCGTGGCCGACACCTACCATATGAACATCGAGGAGGCCGACCCGGCCGCCGCGCTGATGGCGGTCGCACCGTACATCGGTCACCTCCAGGCGAGCGACTCGAACCGCCTCGAACCGGGAGCGGGCCACATCGACTGGGCCCTGTTCGGCGCCACCGTGAGCGCCATCGGTTACGACCGTTCGATCGCCATCGAGAGCCGGCTCTCCGGGGACGCCGCCGACGTACTCCCCCTGGTCGCGCCGATGCTCCGGCGGTACCTGTGAGCACCCTCCGCGCCGAGGCCGCGCGCGTCCTCCTTTCCAACTGGCGCACCAGCTACACGGTGCCGGCGGGCGGCCTCTATCCGCACCAGTGGAGCTGGGACTCGGCGTTCATCGCCATCGGGCTGCGGCATCTGTCGCCACGGCGAGCCCAGCAGGAGCTCGACACGATCCTGAGCACCCAGTGGAGTGACGGGCGGCTCCCGCAGATCGTGTTCCACAGCGGGAAGGATGACGGCTATTCGCCCGGCGCCACGTTCTGGCGCAGCGAGGACATCCCCGGGACACCTCCGGTGAGAACCGCCGGTCTCATCCAGCCGCCGAACCACGCGCTTGCTGCGCTGCTGGTCCACCAGGCGGATCCTGCGGAGTCGGATCGGCGCCGGTTCCTGCAGCGTGCGTATCCCCGGCTGGCGCGGTGGCACGAGTACCTGCGCAACCGGCGCGGTGGCGCGTCCGGGCTGGCGAGGATCGTGCACCCCTGGGAGAGCGGAATGGACAATTCGCCGTACTGGGACGCGACCCTCGGCCGAATGACCGAGACCTTCGCCGGCGAGATCCCCCGTCCCGACCTGAAGCATGCCGACGCAGCGCACCGGCCGTCGAACGGCGAGTACGGCAAGTACCTGTACCTTGCCGCTCGCTACCGGGACCACGAGTGCGACGACAGTGACCCTGGTTTCCCCTTCCAGGTGGTCGACCCCGCGTTCAACGCCCTCTGGGCGCGCTCCGAGCTCGCGCTCGCCGCCATTGCGGAGCTGATCGGGGCCGACCCTGCACCGCATCGGGCGGAGTCCGCGCGGATCACGGAGGCGCTCGAAGCCCTCTGGTCCGAGGAGATGGGCAGCTACGTCGCGCGCGACGAGCTGAACGGAGAACTCCAGCAGTACCGGACGATCTCCGGCCTGGTGCCACTGCTGCTTCCCGATTCGCCGCACACGAATGAGCTCCTCGACCTGCTCCGCGGTCCGCACTTCGCCCTGGGCGACGTCGCCATGGTGCCCAGCCACGATCTGACCGCGCCGACGTTCGACCCGGGACGGTACTGGCGAGGGCCGTCCTGGTTCAACACGGCGTGGCTGATCGCTGAGGCGCTGTTCGAACGCGGGTTCACGGCGGACGCCGAACTGCTCTCCCGCTCGATGGACAAGGGTGCGCTCGAGAACGATTTCCCGGAGTACCTCGACCCGTACACCTACTCGCCCCGCGGGACCACACGGTTCAGCTGGACCGCCGCGCTGGCACTCGACCTCGCGACCAAGCTGGAGACGCACCGATGACCACCATCCGGGCGACGGTCTGGAACGAGAACGTCCACGAGCGCATCGAGCCGCAGATCATGCCGTTCTACCCCGACGGCATCCACGGCGCAGTGGCGGGGGCGCTCACCGACCAGCTCGGCGATGCCGTCGACGTGACGACCGCCACGCTCGACCAGCCCGACGCCGGACTGCCCGAGGAACTCCTCGACCGCACGGACGTCCTGTTCTGGTGGGGGCACCTTGCGCACGACGACGTCCCCGACGAGGTCGTCGACCGCGTGCAACGTCATGTGCTCGGCGGGATGGGTCTGGTCGTGCTGCACTCCGGCCACTTCTCGCGGATCTTCACGCGCCTCCTCGGCACGACGTGCTCCCTGTCGTGGCGCGACGACGGCGACCGGGAGGTGATCTGGTCGACGGCGCCCGGTCACGCACTCACCGACGGCGTCACCGCTCCCCTGGTCCTCGAGCACCACGAGACCTATGGCGAGTTCTTCGATGTTCCGGAGCCGGAGGAGACGATCTTCATCAGCTCGCACTCCGGCGGCGAGGTCTTCCGTTCCGGGCTCACCTACCGACGCGGCCGCGGACGGATCTTCTACTTCAGCCCGGGAGACCAGAAGTATCCCGTCTACCTCCACGACGGCGTCCGCCGGGTCCTCGCCAATGCGGCACGCTGGGCCTCGAGCAGTGGCGCTCACACCGTGCCCGCGGTGTCGCACCCGCGGAGAGGCGCGTTCCTGGAACGGCCTCCGGGCTGATGCCGCACGCGCTTCGGGTGGTCGTCGCTCCCGACTCCTTCAAAGGGGCAGCGACGGCGGACGCGGTCGCCGGCGAGATCGCGGCGGGCTGGCTCTCGGTGCGCCCGGACGACGAGGTCGTTCTCGCACCCATGGCCGACGGCGGAGAAGGCACCATCGACGCCTTCGCGAGAACGCCGGGCGCCGAGCAGTTCATGACGACCGTCCGCGGGCCGGACGGCGCCGATGTCGACGCCCGCTGGATCGTCGTGCCGGAGGGGACCGCGGTGGTCGAGCTCGCGGAGACGAGCGGCTTGGGACTTCTCACCTCCCCGCGACCGTTCGACGCCCACACCATCGGCCTCGGGGAGCTGATCATCGCTGCCCTCGACGCCGGTGCATCACGCCTGCTGGTCGCGCTGGGCGGCAGTGCGTCCACGGACGGCGGGGCCGGCGCGCTCACCGCATTGGGTGCGCGGCTGCTGGACAGCCGTGGGAACGCGATCGCCGACGGAAATCGCGGTCTGGCCGACCTCGCTGAAATCGACCTGTCGACGCTCCGAGCCGCTCCTCCCGGAGGAGTGGTGCTCCTCGCCGACGTCCGCAGTCCCGCTGCTCGGAGATCGAGGCGCCGCGCGGATGTTCGGCGCACAGAAGGGGGCAACCGCCGACGAGATCGCCGTCCTGGAGGGCAATGTCAGCCATCTCCGCGACGTCGCGGCGCGCGGGCGCCCGGACGCGATCCGACTCGCCTCGGCGCCGGGAGCCGGAGCTGCCGGGGGCACGGGCTTCGGCCTCATGCTGTGGGAAGCCGAATACGCCTCCGGGGCCGCCATGACCGCCGAGGCGATCGGGCTCGCGGATCGCGTGGGTCACGCGGACCTCGTCATCACGGGCGAAGGACGATTCGACGACCAGACCGCCGAAGGCAAGGTCGTCGCCGAAGTTGCGCGGATAGCGCGATCGACCGGGACGGCTGTCGCGCTCATCGCAGGTTCGATCGACGGTCGCCCCGAAGGATTCGTCGACGTGATCGAACTGGCGACGCTCGCCGGCTCGCCGTCCGAATCCATTGCCGCGACCCCCCACTGGGCACGCGCGGCCGGTGGCCTGCTAGCAGCGCGAGTGACGGTCTAACAGCGCTAACCTCACCGACCAGGTATGTGCCGAGGAAATTGCTGGCAACCTCTCTCGAGCCGCGTTACCGTCTGCTCGACTACTGGAGGGTCACCTGAAACTCGCGCGCGATCCGAGGTCATCCACGCGCTGACAGGGCGGCATGCCCGTGCGGCGCTTCGTCGTCGACGTGCACAGAGGCGACCCCGAGCAACGCCTTCGCCGTGGTGACGGCGAGCCCCGGCGTGGGCCGACCTTGTACGACAGCACGGGCAGCGATGCCATCGTGGACCATCGTGAGCTGTTGCGCCAGCAGGAGTGGTTCTTCGGCCCCGGCGTCCGCGGCCGCGACTCTGAAATACTCCGTCAGCGTGTTGTGGAACTCTCGCGCCACGATCCGTGCCGGGTGCTCCGGGAGTTTGATCTCGGTGGCGACCGACACGTAGGGGCAGCCCTGGAAGGCCGGGCCGGCGACGACCGCTTCCAGCCGGCCGAACAGCGCGAGGATGCGGTCAGCCCCGGCCATCGCGCTCGCGTCCGGGGGAATCAACGCGGCCAGATAGCCGGGGACGCTGCGCCGCAACGCAGCCGCGAGCAGCTCTTCCTTGCTTCCGAACAGCTGGTACATCGACTTCTTGGACACGCCCGCCGCCTGACACAGCGCATCCACGCCCACACTGACGCCGTGCGTGTAGAAGAGCCGCGCCGCCGCGTCCAGCAGCCGCTCGCGCGTTGGTGGCACAGCGATCGTCGCGGCAGATGACGAAGTGTCCATGACGGCCAATAATACCCGCCGGCTTGCTTTGTGGAAACCGATTGGTTTACGGTTGCGGAAACAGATCAGTTTCCACTTATGGAGGAGCCCATGTCTATCGTGACCAACCCCGACACGCAGTCGAATACCGTCCTGCCCACATCC
>NZ_JBNDHX010000103.1:0-13139 GCF_056755275.1 Leifsonia sp. HAY1-4F | reverse complement strand
AACGAGGACAGCGACTATCGCGACCTCGACCAGGCCATCACCGTCGACCACCCCGGCGCCGTCGGTCACTTCTGGAGCCTGTCGAAGTAGGTCCGCCTCCCGCGGGGCCATCACCCTGGTGGGCTATGCTCGGCCCGTGACTCTGGGGGATGCCCGAACGCGTCGGGCCGGTGCGACCCGGGGAGCGCTGCTCGGCGGCGTCCTCGTGGCGCTCCTTGTGCTCACGGGATGCGCCACCGGCTCGATCTCGGCGTCGAGCGGCACGCATCGTCCGACGCCCCACCGTTCCTCGCCGACCCCGCGCCCGCCGCGGCCGACGCCGACTCCCTCCGTCCCGCCGACGCCGACGAGCATCGGATTCGACAAGTCCGCCCACTCGACGACCGACCCTGCGAGTCCGTGGGTCATCGTCAACAAGGCGCGCCCGCTCACCCCGATCGACTACGCACCCGCGGACCTGACATATCCGGACGTCCCCAACCTCAACGACCAGCCCATGCGGCAGGAGACGGCGGCCGCTCTCGTCGCGATGTTCCAGGCGGGGAGATCGGAGGCGGGGCTGACCTTCTCGGTGCAGAGCGCCTACCGCTCGTTCGAGTCGCAGACCCGGGTCTACGACGACGACAAGGCGCAGCACGGCGAGGCCTTCGCCGACACGGACACCGCGCGACCGGGCCACAGCGAGCATCAGACCGGCTTCGCAGTGGACATCAGCGCCGTGCCGGCCTCCTGCTCCCTCGACGCGTGCTTCGGCGACACCCCGCACGGCCGATGGCTGGCTGCGAACGCGTGGCGGTTCGGCTTCCTCTTGCGCTACCCGGCCGACAAGGTCCCCGTCACAGGCTTCACGTACGAGCCGTGGCACTTCCGCTACATCGGCGTCCCGCTGTCGACCCAGCTGCACACCACCGGTGTCACCACCCTCGAGGAATTCTTCGGCGTCCCGGGCGGCACCGTCTACCCCGGCTGAGGGATCGCGGGTCTGCCGTGCCGCTGGGCCCGTGAGTCAGGCGCCGAGCGCCTCGCCCACGATGCGCTTGGCCTCCTCCTGCACCTCGCGCAGGTCGTCTTCGCCGGCGAACGACTCGGCGTAGATCTTGTAGACGTTCTCGGTCCCCGATGGGCGGGCGGCGAACCAGGCGGTGTCCGTCTGGACCTTGACCCCGCCGAGCGGGGCGTCGTTGCCGGGGGCGCGGCTGAGCTTCGCGGTGATCGGCTCGCCGGCGAGCTCCGTGGCGGCGATGGCGTCGCCGTCCAGCTTCGACAGGGCGGACTTCTGCTCGGGACTCGCCGGCGCATCCACTCGCTGGTAGACGGGATCGCCGAAGCGCTCGGTCAGCTCGCGGTAGAGCTCCGACGGCGACTTCCCGGTGACCGCCCGGATCTCGCTGGCGAGCAGCGCGAGCAGGATGCCGTCCTTGTCGGTCGTCCAGGCCGTCCCGTCGAAGCGGAGGAAGCTGGCGCCTGCGCTCTCTTCGCCGCCGAAGCCGACGGTGCCGTCGATCAGGCCCGGGACGAACCACTTGAAGCCGACCGGCACCTCCCAGAGTCGCCGTCCGAGCGAGGCGGCGACCCGGTCGATGATGGACGAGGACACGAGCGTCTTGCCGACGGCCGCATCCTTCCGCCACTCGGTGCGCGTGCGGAACAGGTAGTCGATGGCGACCGCGAGGTAGTGGTTGGGGTTCATCAGGCCGCCGTCCGGCGTGACGATGCCGTGCCGGTCGGCGTCGGCGTCGTTCCCGGTGAGGATGTCGTAGTCGGCACGCCGGGCGACCACGGAGGCCATCGCGGACGGGCTGGACGGGTCCATCCGGATCTTGCCGTCCCAGTCGAGCGTCATGAAGCCCCAGGCCGGGTCGACATCCGGGTTCACGACGGTGAGGTCGAGGTCGTAGCGGTCGGCGATGGCCTGCCAGTAGTTGACGCTGGCGCCGCCGAGCGGATCGGCGCCGATGCGGATGCCGCTGTCGCGGATGGCCTTCACGTCGATGATGTTCTCGAGGTCGGCGACGTAGTTGCCGCGGAAGTCGTACGTCTCGACGCCGGACGGTTCGGCCATCCGCACCTCGCGCATCCCGTTCGCGATGATCTCGTTGGCGCGCGCGGCGATCCAGCTCGTGGCGTCGGTGTCGGCCGGGCCTCCGTGCGGCGGGTTGTACTTGAACCCTCCGTCGGAGGGCGGGTTGTGGCTGGGCGTCACGACGATGCCGTCCGCCTGATCCCCGTGCCCCGCTCGGTTGTACCGGATGATCGCGTGCGAAACGGCGGGAGTCGGCACCCAGTCGCCGAACTCGTCGACGAGGACGCGCACCTCGTTGGCCACGAGCACGGCCAGCGCCGTGGTGGTGGCGTAGTCGCTCAGCAGGTGGGTGTCCGCCCCGATGAACAGGGGGCCGGTGATGCCCTGGGCATTGCGGTATTCCACGATCGCCTGCGTGGTCGCGGCGATGTGGTCCTCATTGAACGCGGTGTTCAGCGACGACCCGCGGTGCCCGGAGGTCCCGAACACGACCCGCTGGTCCGGGATGCTGACATCCGGCTTCAGCTCGTAGTACGCGCGCCGCAGGGCGTCGACGTCGATCAGGTCGGAAGGCTGGGCGGGGGTACCGGCTCGTGCGTCCATGGTCACTACTCTTCCACGGCGGGTATGCCATCGGGAGCTGGATTCGACCGCGATCCTCGTGGCGGGGATGCCGCACCGACGGCTCGCTAAGCTGAACCGCATGTCCACCGCCCCCGCTGACGAGTCCACCGGCGAGCCCACGCAGCCCACGGGCGCGACCGCCGAGCTGCCCGCCTCCCTCGACGACGTGTACAGCTTCCTGGGCCCGTCGGGCACGTTCACGGAGGCGGCGCTCAAGCAGGTCCCGGAGGCGCGCGGCAAGAACTGGCGCGCCGTGAACAACCTCGGCGAGGCGCTGGCGGACGTCGTCGAGGGTCGCAGCGTCGCCGCGATGATCGCGATCGAGAACTCCATCGACGGCGGAGTGTCCGTCGCCCAGGATGCGCTGGCGACCATCCCGGGCCTGCGGATCATCGGCGAGTACCTCGTCCCGGTGAACTTCGTCCTCGTCGCCCGCCCGGGCACGACCCTCTCCGACGTGCGCACGGTCAACGCCCATCCCGTCGCCTACGCGCAGTGCCAGCAGTGGCTCGACCGCCACCTGCCGGAGCACGGCCACCTGCCCGCGTCGAGCAATGTCGCCGCGGCGGCCTCTCTGTTCGAGGGGAGCGCGGCGGATGCGGCGATCGCGCCGCCCGGAATCGTCGACCACCATGAGGTCGACGTGCTGGCCGAGAACATCGGCGACAACCCCAACGCCGTCACCCGGTTCGTGCTGGTGAGCACCACCCGGAGCGTGCCGGAGCCCACCGGCGCCGACAAGACCAGCCTCATCGCCGAGCTGCCCGACGATCGCCCCGGAAGCCTGCTCGACCTGCTCGAGCAGTTCTCCACACGCGGGATCAACCTGAGCCTCATTGAGTCCCGCCCGGTCGGCGACGCCCTCGGTCGGTACCGGTTCGTCATCGATGCCGACGGCCACATCCAGGACGAGCGGGTCGCGGATGCGCTGCTCGGCCTCCGGCGGTTCAGCCCGTCGGTCATGTTCCTCGGTTCGTACCCCCGGGCGGACGGCGTGCGGGTGGAGTTCGACCAGCGCTACCGGGACGAGGTGTTCACGGAGGCGCGCGAGTGGCTCGCCTCCCTGACGGACGATGTGGATGGGCGCGCGGCGGGTCACGACGGCACGACGGCGGCGTAGGCTGCCGGTCAGGACAGTCGGGAGGTCATCATGGTCGCCGAGGAGCGTGACGATGGGGATCGTGCCGGCGGATTCGACCCCCGCTTCGACCCCGCCTTCCAGCGCGGCTACCAGCCCCAGCCGGGCGAGCGCCCGCGCACCCGGGTCCGGTCGACCGCTACGGATCCGACATTCCGCCGCGCGCCGTCGCTGGTCCGCGGGCGGGAGGACGCGGTGCCCGAGCCGTCGGAGCCGGTGAGCGCCTACGACGCGGCCGCCCTCTCCTTCGAGGAGGACGGGCCGGCGATGGCGGACAGCCGGATGCCCGCGTCGGTCCCCGCGCCTGCGGCCGCAGCCTCCCTGGGCGCGCCCCTCGCCGCATCCACGCCCGGCTTCTGGGAGAGCCTCGACGTGAACCCCCGCCGCAACCCCGTCCTGCTTGCGCTCTGGCTGATCGGCGGCGGCTTCGTCGTGCTCGGCATCGTGCTCTACTGCCTCTCCGTCGCCACCTCGTACAGCGGACCGACGCCGACCTCGGATGTCGGTGCGCTCGTCTTCGCCCAGCTCGGGTGGATGCTCGCGAGCCCGCTGATCACGGTCGGCCTGCTCACGCTCGTTGGGCTGCTCTTCCTCACGGCGCTGGCCGGCCGGGCCCGCGCGCACGCGTCCGCGGACGAGGAGCTCTAGCGCGGCGTCCGCCGGCGGATACCGGTCCCGGGGCCGGTCAGCGGACCGGGCTGGACGCCGGCGCCTTCACCCGGAGGCCGAGCTCGTCCACCCGGAGGTCGAGGGCCAGGAGGTCGCCGAACGCGTCGCCGTCCAGCTCGAACGGTTCCGGCTCCTCCACCGTGAGCTGCACGGACGCGCCGCGCAGGTAGCTCAGGCGGGTGCGGATGGCGCGGTCGGTGAAGCGGATGATCCGCCGCCCGACGCTGGACCGGCGCAGCACCCGGTTCTCCCAGGTCACCTTCCGCCAGATCGCCAGCCAGCCGAAGACGGTGGCGGGCTGCAGGATGGCCACGTCGAGCAGCCCGTCGTCGATCGCCCCGTCCGGGATCAGTTCCATGTTGCCCGGCAGCGTCCCGCAGTTGGCGACCAGGATCGTGCTGACGTGCGCCGAGCGCTCGTGGCCGTGATCGAGCCGGTAGTGGATGTGCACCTTCGTCGAACGCGGCAACGCCCGGAAAGCCGCATCCACGTAGGCCAGCCAGCCGAAGCGGCGTTTGAGCTCGGGACGCGCGCTCGCGATCATCGCCGCGTCGATCCCCACGCCCGCCATGACGAGGAAGGCGTGCTCCGTCACCGAGCCGTCCGGCCGGCGGGCTGTCGCGATGCCGATGTCCATGCGCCGGGTCTCCCCACCGAAGGCGATGGCGCACGCGTTCTCCACGTTCGCGAACGGGATCCCGAGGTTGCGCGCGAGCAGATTGCCGGTGCCGCCCGGGATGATGGCGAGGGTCGCCTCCCGGTCGCGCAGCGCCTCCGCCACGGCACGTACGGTGCCGTCGCCGCCGGCAGCGAGCACGAGCCGCGCACCGCGGGCCAGCGCCTCGCGGGTCTGCGCCTGCCCGCCCTCGTCCGGCGTGGTCTCCAGCCAGAGGAGTTCGACGTCACCGGTGATCCGGCCCTCCTCCGCAGCAGCGAGGGCGGCCGCTTCGACCGCCGCGCGCACGCGCGGGACGTCGACGCGGACGGGGTTGTAGACGACGGCGACGACCTCGTGATCCTGCCCGCCCCGTCCGTTCACGATCCTCACGCTACCTGTTCGGCATCGCTCGATAAGCTTGTGCGGTGATCGATCCCGTGCTCCTCCGCGAGAACCCCGACGTCGTCCGCCGCTCGCAGGAGGCGCGCGGCGACTCCGTGCAGCTGGTCGACGAGGCGATCCAGGCCGACATCGAGCGTCGCGCCGCGATCACCGCCTTCGAAGAGCTGCGCGCCGAGCAGAACGCCTTCGGCAAGCAGGTCGCCCAAGCGCCGAAGGAGCAGAAGAAGGAGCTCGTCGCCCAGGCGCAGAAGCTCGCCGGCCGCGTCAAGGAGGCCCAGCAGGCGGCCAACGACGCTGATTCGCGGTTCGAGCGGCTGGTCCGCAGCATCGGCAACCCGATCGTGGACGGCGTCCCGGCGGGCGGTGAGGACGACTTCACGGTCCTCAAGACCGTGGGCGACATCCCTCACTTCGACTTCGAGGCGCGCGACCACCTGGAGCTCGGTGAGCTGCTCGGCGCGATCGACATGGTCCGCGGTGCGAAAGTCGCCGGAGCCCGCTTCTCGTACCTGCGCGGCATCGGCGCCCGGCTCGAGCTCGCGCTGATGAACATGGCGCTCGACAAGGCCGTGCAGAACGACTTCATCCCGATGATCACGCCGACCCTCGTGAAGCCGGAGATCATGCAGGGCACCGGATTCCTCGGCGCGCACTCGGACGAGGTCTACCACCTCGCCGACGACGACCTCTATCTGACCGGCACGAGCGAGGTGGCGCTCGCCGGGTATCACGCCGACGAGATCATCGACGTGGAGGAGCCCCTCCGCTACGCCGGCTGGTCGACCTGCTACCGGCGTGAGGCCGGCTCGGCGGGCAAGGACACCCGCGGCATCATCCGCGTCCACCAGTTCGACAAGCTGGAGATGTTCGTCTACATCCGGCCGGACCGCGCGGAGGCCGAGCATGAGCGTCTGCTCGGCTGGCAGGAGGAGATGATGCAGGCCCTGGGCCTGAGCTACCGCGTGATCGACACCGCTGCCGGCGACCTCGGCTCGAGTGCCGCGCGCAAGTACGACGTCGAGGCGTGGATCCCGACGCAGGGCCGCTACCGCGAGCTCACATCGACCTCCAACTGCACCACCTTCCAGGCCCGCCGTCTGAACATCCGCCACCGCAGCGAGAGCGGCAAGACCGCCCCGGTCGCGACGCTCAACGGGACGCTCGCCACCACGCGGTGGCTGGTCGCCATCCTCGAGACGCACCAGCAGGAGGACGGCTCGGTCCGTGTCCCCGAGGCGCTGCGTCCCTACCTCGGTGGCCTGGAGCTGCTGGAACCGACGCGTTCGTGAGCGATGGATCCCGCCTGCTGATCGCGCTCGACGTCGACGGCACGCTCATCCATGAGGACGAGAGTGTGGGGGAAGCCGTGCGCGCCGCCGTCGCCCGCGTGCGCGACGCCGGCCACGAGGTCATGCTGGCGACCGGGCGGAGCTGGGAGACCGCACGCCCGATCCACGAGAAGTTCGGCCTGACCAGCGAGTTCGTCGTCTGCGCGAACGGCGCCCTCACCATGAAGCGGGATGAGACCGTCGAGGGTGGTTACCGGCGCGAGTTCATCGAGGTCTTCGACCCGTCCGAGGTGCTGCAGACCATCCGCCCGCACCTCCCGAGCGGCAGCTTCATGGTGGAGGACCCGACCGGCTTCCGCCGCTACACCGAGGGAATGACGGACTGGGAGCTCGTCAAGGCCGAGCAGGTGCCGTTCGAGGAGCTGCTGCAGCATCCCGCCACCCGCGTCGTCGTCGTGTCGCCCGAGCACGACACCGAGGAGTTCCTCTCCATCGTCGATCGGATGGGACTCCAGCGCGTGAGCTACGCCATCGGCTGGACCGCGTGGCTCGACATCTCGCCGGACGGGGTCAGCAAGGCCACTGCGATGGAGCGGGTCCGGCATGCGCTCGACATCCCACGCTCGCACGTGGTCGCCATCGGAGACGGCCGCAACGACATCGACCTGCTGCGCTGGGCGGGAGAGCACGGAGTCGCCATCGCCATGGGCCAGGCGCCCGATGAGGTGAAGGCCGTCGCCACCCGGGCCACGGGGCCGGTCGTCGAGGACGGTGTCGCGCAGGTTCTCGACGCCCTCTGAGCGCGCGCCGCGCGGCCAACCAGTGCATTGCCAGCCGGCCGTGGCACTGTTTAAGCGGCGTGTGCCCATTTCGGCCACGCCGATGTTCGTGCTCACCGATGCTGAACCACGCCGCTGAACGGCGGCCCCGGACGACTGCGCCCCCGAAAGGACGTGAATGAGCGAGATGCCCACCCGCGCGCAAGCGCGTGCGCAGGAGAAGTCGGCAGGACCAGCGGTCCGCCACGGACGACTGAAGCGTCACCATCCGCTCAAGGCACTCCTGAAGATCTTCGTCCCCGTCATCGCGGTCGTCGGCGTCACCGGCGTCTCCCTGGCGGCCTACGCGGCGGTGGATGTCGTGGCCGGCGTCAAGAAGTCCGTGAAGCTCGTCGACACCAAGGGCAACACCGTGACGCCCGGCATCGGCGCCATGAACGGCGCATTCAACGTCCTGCTCGCGGGCAGCGACAGCGGCGGCGGGAACTCGGCCTATGGCGACCGAGGCGAGAACCTCAACGACGTCACCATGCTGTTGCATGTCTCGGCCGACCACCAGAACGCCACCGTCGTGAGTTTCCCCCGCGACATGTACGTCTCGATCCCGTCGTGCCCCGACCCCAAGGGCGGCAACTTCGACGCGATGAGTCGCCAGAAGATCAACAACTCCCTCTCCTACGGCGGCCTGGCCTGCACCGTGCTGACGGTCGAGAAGCTCACGGGCATGGACATCCCGTACGCGGGTGTCATCCAGTTCGACGGTGTGATCGAGATGTCGAACGCGGTCGGCGGCGTCCCCGTGTGTGTCGCGGGCGACATCGAGGACCCGTACACGGGCCTTGATGTGAAGGCCGGCCAGAACGTCCTGCAGGGTTCGCAGGCGCTCGCCTTCCTCCGCACCCGTCACGGGGTCGGAGACGGCTCGGACCTCGGCCGGATCAGCAACCAGCAGGTCTTCCTCTCGTCGCTCGTGCGCACCATCAAGAGCGCCGACGTGTTGAGCAACCCCGTCAAGCTCTACGGGCTCGCGAAGGCGGCGACCAGCAACATCACGCTCTCCGACAGCCTCAACAACCCGACCACCATCGTCTCGATGGCCCTGGCGCTGAAGAACATCGACATCAGCAAGGTCGTGTTCGTCCAGTACCCGAACCACTATCAGGGTGACGGCGTCGTCCCGACCACCGACGCGGCGCAGCAGCTCACCGCGGCGCTCAAGAACGACCAGTCCGTGACCCTCACCGGCAACACGGGTGTCGGCTCGGAGGCCGACCCGAACGCGCCGGCGACGCAGGCTCCGGCCCCGGCCCCGGCCCCGGCGACGCAGGCTCCGGCTCCCGCGACGCAGGCACCCGCTCCCGCGACGCAGGCACCGACGGCCGGTACGGGATCCGTCGGAGACGGCTCTGCCGTGACCCTGCCCTCGGATGTGCACGGGCAGACCGCCGCGCAGTACACCTGCTCCAAGCCGTTCACCGACTGAGCCCGGCAGCATCCACGCGGGGTTCGCTAGAATCGGGCGACGCCGGTTTTGCACGGCGCCGGGAGGGCTGTCCGAGCGGCCGATGGAGCCAGTCTTGAAAACTGGTGGGCAGAAATGTCTCGTGGGTTCGAATCCCACGCCCTCCGCACCGCTTGAGGCCCCGGGATCCCAGTAAATTACTGAGATCCGGGGCCTCACTAGTTGGAGATCCGGTCGTTTTGCGCACAATTTGCGCACAATTGAATGAGCACAGGGCCGACTTTCTGGGCCCGAACAGGGTCAGACGGACATGCAAAAACGACCGAAACGGGCCCAAAGAACACACGCTTTCGAGACGAGCCTCCCCGACTATGAAGCCACAGATCGCAGCCTGGCGGCATCGAGCGCATCTGCAACCGCGTCGAGGTCGTCATCGAAAAGATCCGCGTAGACATCGAGAGTCATCGCCGCTGACGCGTGCCCGAGCATTCGTTGGACGGCCTTCACATTCGCGCCGGCGCTCACGGCGAGGCTGGCCGCTGTGTGTCGCAGATCGTGAACGGTCATCGGCTCGATCGCTGCACTCGCGAGTGCGGCTTTGAACCAGGTTCGCTCTCCTCGCGTCGCCCGTTTGAGGTGCTCGCCGAAGCGGCCGGCGAAGAGCAGCTCGCTCGGCTGCTTCCCGTCGATTGCTTTCGCGAGTTCATTGGCGAGAAAAGAGGGGAAGGCTACCGAGCGCCTCTTGTGCGTCTTGGGTGTGCCGACGATGGTCTCGCTTCCCACCTCGACTGCGTTCTCGGAGACGACGATGCGGCGCCGCTTGAGGTCGACGTCACGTACTCGAAGAGCTGTTACCTCTCCCCATCGAAGCCCCGTGTAAGCCAGCACAAGCACCAGCGCCTCGTGTTTTCCACTCGCTTTGGCCAGATCGTGAACCTGCTGATGGCTGAGGTAACGGTGAGCTCGCGGGACCTTGCGGGGCAGCCTGGAGCCACGCGCGACGTTGTTGGGAACGCGCCGGTCCCGCACCGCGACGTCGAGGATCCCGGCGAGCACTCCGTACGCACGAAGGACGGTGGTTGCTGATCGTCCCGCGGTCAGCGAAGTGATCCACATCTGGACATCCGAATGCCGGACGTCCCCGACTGCCACGCTGCCCCAGCGGGGCTCGACCTGGAGACGCCATGCGATCTCGAGCGGACGCAGTGACGAGGGCTTGAGGTGAGTCTGGTTCGCGAGCCATTCGGTGCCGAGTGAGCCAATCGTGGTCCGTGCTGCGCTCGCGTCGATGTACTCGCCGCGTGCTTTGCTCGTCTCGATGGAGGCGAGATACAGCTCGGCGTCGCGCTTCGTCTTGAAGCCGCGCTTAGCGGCCTGCCTCCGCTCGGGAGTGCGGTATCGAACGACGTAGCGTTTCCCTCTTGCGCTTTCGTATGGCTCGATGCTGCCCATCAGACCACCTCCAATGCTCCTCTAAGACGCGCTGTCCGATCTCTCCGAGATCCCTGCGCTGACGAGCAGTTCAGCGACGCGCGTGATCTCTCGGGTGAGTCGGTCGATGCGCTCCTGTAAGTCCTGATTGCTCATCGCGAGATCCGGCTCGCCAGATGCGGCTTGGACACCGAGTACGACTTGGAGACGCTCGAGCTCCCGCCGGAGCGTGCCGAGCTCTCGAAGCGTATTCAGGATTTCGATGTCCCCGCGCTCGGCCGCGAGTCTCGGCCGGTATGAACTCAGCGGCGTTGCCGAAAGCCAGCAATCAAACTCGGCCGACGTCATCCCGTCGAAGTGCGCACTGAGGTTCGGAAGGTCGAGTTCGGCGTCAGGAGTTCCCATCGGAGCGAGCAACATGCTCGGCGGTACCCCGAGACCTCGGGCGATGTTCAAGAGCTGACTGACACTGAGATCGGCCTTCCTGCCGGATTCGATGTTTTCCAAGACGGCCATCGTGACGTTCTCCGCCGGAATGGCTTCAGCCAGCTCACGAGTCGTGCGAAAACCGCGTTGCCGCCGCGCCAGCTTGATTCGCGCCCCAATGTTGGACTCCGATCGAAAGTCAGCCATTTCGACAGAATAGCGCGTCTTGTGTTGTCAAACTCCTGAATAGACGCTATTGTCTATGCAACAGAGCAAGGACTCCTAGGTTGTCGATCGGAGGAATTGAGATGACGGGAGAATACATCCAGCCCGAAGACGTGGCTGAACTCACGGGCATGAGCCTTAAGGCTCTGGGCTACCTGCGGTGGCACGGCGGCGGCCCACCTTTCTACAAGCCCACGCCGCGCACCATCCTCTACAAGCGAGCGGAGGTGTTGGCATGGCTGGAAGCAAGCGCCCAGACGAAGACCGGAGTACCGGCGCAAGCGAGCCTGTGAGCGCAGCGCCAGGCGTCATCCAGGACTTCGTCGATGGGTACCTCGTCCCGGTCGATCCAATGGATGACTTGCAATGCGAGAGCTGTCAGTAGAACTGCTGGTTCACCCCGGCGTGCCATCCCATTGCTACCCCTATTCGGGGGTAGCGTGCGGCACCAAATGGAGCGGCTGATTCTTACCCCGATCACCGTGACGCCCGGCTCCCAACTCGAGTCAGAGCGGCGGTAAACCATCGTGACTGAGACTCCCGAACTTCAGAGTCGCAGTCGCTGCCCCATCACCGAATCCGGGCTCGCCGCCCCAACCTCCCCGGCGATGCTCGGCTCATCCACCCCACTCATCTTCACGGGCGCTCCCGCGCGCCCATTCGCGCTGACCCAGGCGCAGTCTCACGAGCTGCCCGGCTCGAACCCGGTCCTTCGCAGTAGCCACCTCCATGCAAGGAAGGTTGTGATCTCGTGGCTGGAGGAACCCAAGTCCGCACGCGGACGGATGCGCTTCTCACGGAGTTGCTCCGTGAAGTCGACACCCTGCGACCGTACGTCCGCTTTCAACTGCGCGGCTGGCCGAGTGAGGTCGACGCCGTTCTCCAGATCGCCCGAGAGACGGTCTGGCACCGGTCCTCCACCTTCGACCCCAAGCGCGGGTCGCCGCACGCGTTTGTGTTCGGCATCACCCGTCATGTCGTGTTGCGGGAGATCGAGCGGAAGCAGGTCCCGATGGACGACGTTCCGGACGACGTCGAGTCCGCCTCGGACATCGACCCATTGGAGGCGTTGATCCGGCGGTTCAGCGCGCACCGGTGGATGGTGCTGGTCGCCGATTTCGCCGGCCCATCCGACTGGCACGTGATGAGCGACCTGAGCCTGGCAGACGGTAACACCGAGCGAGTGGCCGCCGCCCATCAACTGTCCAAGCGCGGTGTCCGCACAATCCATGACCGGGTGTGCCAGACGGCACGAACCGTGCTGGCTGCCCTTGCTGCCGCGAATGCGGGACTCCCGCTGACAGGGTCAGTGATCGTGTCGTGCGTGCCCGAGGTTGGTGGGTTCCGGGAGGTCGCAGAAATGATCGGCGACGACGCAGGCGCAATCGCCGCCGCCCTTCATATCCACCCCGGCTCGGCGCGGGCACGGATCGCAACAGCGAAGCGGCTGCTGATGATCGCCCATACCGTCCTCGAACAGGAGTTGGCGGCATGATCAGCGCGGCTGCCACTCACGCGGTGTCGCATCCGAAAACGACTCGGAATGTGCTGATTGTCGCGGCCGTCATCGTCCTGTTCGTCCCTGTCGCGCTCGTCGCCGTGCCTGCGTCGTTGGTGCTCGCGATGGGTGCCAACGGCTTCGGCGGCGGTGGGGGAGCGTGCGGCGGATCTGCACCGTCCGTGGAAGCCGGTCAGAATGTTGACGGGTACGGATCCGAGCAGCTGAAGATCGCAGCGACGATGATCACCGTCGGCCAACAGATGAGCGTCCCCCCGCACGGGCAGACACTCGCCCTGATGGTCGCAATCGGAGAGTCCGGACTCAGGAACCTGAACCACGGGGACGCCGTCGACAACACCACCATCGGCGTCTTCCAGCAGGGGGCCGGCTACGGCACCCCTGCGCAGCGGATGGACCCGGCGACCGCTGCCGCCGCGTTCTACACCCGCATGTTGCGCGTCCCCGAATGGCAGACACTTGCCCCAACCCTGGTCGCGCACGCGGTCCAGATC
>NZ_JBNDHX010000102.1:0-13272 GCF_056755275.1 Leifsonia sp. HAY1-4F | reverse complement strand
TCCGTCGTCGGCAGCGTCAGATGTGTATAAGAGACAGGGTCAGGAGACGGGGATGGGGGCGCCGAGGAAAGGGAGGGCGGCCTGCTTGAAGGCGCGGGCGCTCAGCGTGGTGACGTGGTTGCGCCGCGGCAGGACGACGAGCTGGGCACCGAGCAGGCGCGCCGCCTCCTCCGCTCCCTCCGTCACGGGGTCGGACTCGCCGACGACCAGCATGGTCGGCACGGAGCTCGACAGCGGCAGCGGGTGGACCGCCATCCCGGCCGCGCACGCCGCGAGCGCCTCGCGGTCCACGCCCGGCGCCTGGCGCAGCGAGGCGAGCAGCGGCGCGAGCGGGCTGTCCGCATCCAGCTCGGTGGATGCGTCGCGCAGCGCCGCCTGCACGGCGGTGACGCCCCAGTGCCTGAACTGCTCGACCGTTCCGACGCCGCCCACCACGAGGCGCCGGACACGCGAGGGAGCCAGCGCGACCAGTGCGAGCGACACCCAGCTGCCCATGGAGTAGCCCATCACATCCACGCGCTCGACACCGTGCTCGTCGAGCACGGCCAGCAGATCCTGGGCGAGCAGCTCGGGCGAGTAGGCGTCCGGATCGTGCGGCGCATCGCTCGCGCCGTGCCCCCGCAGGTCGGGGACGATCGCACCCCGCCCGGCCTCGGCCAGCGCCCGTACCCAGCCGGTCGCCTCCCAGGTCATGGCGCCCGTCGAGGCGAAGCCGTGGACCAGCAGGACGGGGTCCGGTCCCGGATGACGCTCCGCGTGGATGTGCACGGCCTCAGTCCTCCGGAAGCGAGAGACGGACGCGGCGCCGCGGCGCCTCCTCCACCGGGACCGTGCCGACGATGCCGGCCTGTTCGTCCTCGACGGTGAAGGTCACGAGCGGGGCTCCCACCTCCAGCACCTCGCCCTCGGCCACGTGGAAGCGGGCCACGACACCGGACTGCGGAGACGGCAGCTCCACCGCCGACTTCGTGGTCTCGACCTCGACCAGCGGCGCGTTGCGCTCGACGTGGTCGCCCTCGGCGACCAGCCACTCCAGCACGGTCGCCTCCTGCAGTCCCTCGCCGAGGTCCGGGAGGTCGAAGGTTCGTTCAGCCACGGCGGTACTCCAGGGTCGTCTGGACGGCGTCCAGGATGCGGTCAATGCTCGGCAGGTACTCATCCTCCAGCACCGGCGAGGGATAGGGAACGTCCCAGCCGGTCACGCGCTGAACCGGAGCCTTCAGCTCGGCGAAGCAGCGCTCCGTGATGAGGGCGCTCACCTCGGCCCCGAGCCCGGCGGTCAGCGGTGCCTCGTGGACCACCACGGCCCGGCGGGTGCGCGCGACGGAGGCGGCCAGGCCGTCGGCGTCGATCGGCTTGAGCCAGCGCAGGTCGATCACCTCGATCTCGACGCCGTCCTCCGCTCCCAGCTCGGCGGCCTGCAGGCAGCGCGCCACCATGGCACCCCAGGCGACGAGGGTGACGTGACGGCCCGCGCGGACGACCCGCGAGGTCCCGACCGGGAGCCGTTCCTCCAGCTCCTCGTCGGAGACGGTGTCCTTGTGCCAATAGCGGGACTTCGGCTCGAGGAAGATCACCGGGTCCGGGTCCTCGATGGATTGACGCAGCAGCGTGTACGCCTCCGCGGGCGTCGAGGGGGCCACGACCTTGAGCCCGGGCACCTGCGCGAACAGCGCCTCCAGGCTCTCACCGTGATGCTCGGGCGCGCGGATCCCGCCGAAGCTCGGCAGCCGCAGCGTGATCGGCATGTCGAACGCGCCGCGACTGCGGTAGTGCATCCGGGCGACCTGATTGACGATCTGGTCGACGGCGGGATACGAGAACCCGTCGAACTGGATCTCCGGCACCGGCCGCCACCCGGCCATCGCCAGCCCGACCGCCATCCCCATGATCCCGGCCTCGGCCAGCGTCGTGTCGAACACGCGATCGCCGCCGTATTTCGCTTTCAGCCCGTCGGTGACGCGGAAGACGCCGCCGAGCGTCCCGACGTCCTCGCCGAAGACGAGGGTGCGCTCGTCGGCCGCGAGAGCGTCGTCGAGCGCCCGGTTGAGTGCTCGCTGCATGGTGGTCAGCTCAGCCATGGCGGGACTCCTCCCAGGCGCGGCGCTGCCCCAGCAGAGCAGCGGGCGGGTTGGAGAACACGAAGTCGAACATCTCCTCCGGCGGACGGCCGCCGAGCGCAGCGACGTCGTCGCGCACGCGGTCCGCCAGGGCTCCGGCGGTCTCGGCGACCTCGGCGAAGAACCCGTCGCCGACCGTGCCCGTGCGCCGCAGCTGCTGCTCGCACAGCGCGAGCGGATCGCGGGCCAGCCACGACTGCTCCTCGTCGAGGGTCCGATAGCGGCCGGGGTCGTCCGAGGTGGAATGCGGTCCCATGCGGTAGGTCATCGCCTCGACGATGCTCGGCCCGCCGCCCTTCCTCGCCCGGTCCAGGGCTCGGCGTGTGGCGTCGTAGACGGCAATCACATCGTTGCCGTCGACGCGCACTCCCGGCATGCCGTATCCGGCCCCGCGTGCCGCGACCGAGCCGCCGGCAACCTGCTCGGAGGCCGGGACCGAGATCGCCCAGCCATTGTTCTGGCAGAAGAACACGACGGGCAGGCGCGAGACGGCGGCCGTGTTCATCGCCTCGTGGATGTCGCCCTGCGAGCTCGCGCCGTCGCCGAAGTAGGCGATCGCCACGCCTCCCGTGCGGTCGAGTTTCGCGCCGAGCGCCCAGCCGACCGCGTGCGTCACCGCTCCTCCGACGACCGCGTTGATCGGCGCGAGGCGCGCGGCCGCCGCATCCCAGAGCCCGCCGTGCCAGGCACCCTGGTGCGAGGCGAGGTAGGCGACCGGATCGACGCCCATCGCGACAGCGACGCCCAGCTCGCGGTAAGTCGGGAAGGCGAAGTCACGGCGGAGGTCCAGTGCGGCGGCGCTGCCCACCTGCGCGGCTTCCTGACCCCGCATCGGGGCGTAGCCGGGGATGATGCCCTGCCGCTGCATGGCGACCGCGTCGAGGTCGAGGCGGCGAACGGTCGCCATGGTCCGGTACAGGCGTCGCAGCAGAGCGGCGTCGTCGGCATGCGTTTCGGCCGCGGGCCGCGCAGCGGCCCCGGCGTCTCGGGTGGTCATCGTCATGACGCCACTCTCGCCTGACCTGCCCCAGCGGGCAACACGTACAGTCCGAGCTGGTCAGTCTGCCCGCTCAGCGCGACGGCGACCGCCTTTCGCTATGCAGGTTGTCGCCTCAGATGGCCTCCCGCTCACCGCTTCATGTCGAGCCGGCGTCGCAGGGCGTCGTTCTCCTCCTGAAGCTCGATCACGCGTCCGACGCCGGTCAGGTTCACGCCCTGTTCCTGAAGCTGCGCGACGAGCCGGACACGCGCGATGTCGGCGTCACTGTAGCGGCGGGTGCCGCCCTCGGTCCGCGCGGGGGTCAGCAGCCCCTTCTCCTCGTAGAGCCGGAGGGTCGCCGGCGTGAGGCCGGCCAGTTCGGCCGCCACCGCGATGCTGTAGAGCGGGGTGCCCGAGGGTTCGTCGACCATGCTGAAACTTTCGTGAGGGGCTGATTTCCTGGAAGGGATGTGGTAGAAAATGTGTTGCAAATGCCATAGATAATTTCATAGCGACACTACACCTCTGAGATGGAAGGAGTGCACATCATGGCCATGTCGTTCGATCCTTTCAGCCAGCTGGACAGGATCGCCCAGAGCATCTTCGACACCAGCCGGCAGCCGCGGCTGATGCCGGTGGACCTGTTCCGGGAGCACGACAAGTACATCCTCAACGCGGACCTCCCCGGAGTGCAGCCCGACTCCGTCGACATCGACGTGGACGGACACCTGCTGACCCTGCGCGCTCAGCGGATGCCCACCGAGGAGAGATCGCAGCGCTGGCTGCTGCAGGAACGCCCGTACGGCGCCTACCAGCGCCAGTTCACGATCGGCGACGACATCGACCCGGACGGCATCACCGCGCACTACGACAACGGGGTGCTCACGGTGATGATCCCCGTGGCCGAGCGTGCCAAGCCCCGCAAGATCGAGATCGAATCCGGCGGCGGCCGTCAGCGGCAGAAGGCCGTGACGTCCTGAGCCGAGATGCCGAGGTGCCCGCCCGCCGGCGGGCACCTCTTTGTGTGCGAACTCCGGATGGGCTTCACCCGTTCGAGAGATTGTCTCCGCACTTGTAGAAGCCGGTGACGAGCGTGTCGATCGCCTGTTTGGCGTTGTCCGACACGTTCCCCAGGGCGAAGACCGCGAACGTCAGCGGCGTGCCATCGGCCGCATTCACGATGCCCGACAGCGTGTAGCCGTTGTCGATCCACCCGGTCTTCGCGAACACCGAACCGTCGGCGACCGAGTTCGCGCCGGTGAACCGGCTGTAGCCCGGCCCGAGCGTCCCCGACTTGCCTGCGACCGGCAGCCCGTCGTAGATCACTCCGAGTCCGTTCTGCCGGTTCAGCACCTTGATGAAGAGCTGCGTCAGATACGAGGGGGGCACCGCGTTGTCCCCGCTGAGCCCCGAGCCGTCAGCGATGTGGATGCCCGCGGTGTCGATCCCGTAGCCCGTGAGCCCGGCCAGCACACCGGCGTTCAGCGCGTCGAAGGTATTGCCCGCGCCATTCTTGATAGCGACGAGCCGGGCGAGCTCCTCCATGATCGTGTTGTCCGAGACCCGCATCGCCTGATCGATCAGTGCGGTCACCGGTTGCGACTGGACCGCACCCAGCTGACGTGCGCCCGCCGGAGCGACGCCCTGGCTGACGCCGACGCTCGTCCCCAGGTACTGCTGGAAGTACTGCACCGCCCGGCTCACCGGGTCCGTGCTGCGCGGCGACTCCACGGCCGTCGGGTCGTCCCTGTCCCCATCCACCATCAGAGCTGTCATGTACGGGGTCGATCCTTCGACGATGCGCTCCTCGTGCTCGTCCCAGCTCGGCTGCCAGAACGGCGCGCCGAAGAGGGACGCGTCCACCACGATCGACGTGATCCGCTGGCCGCCCATGGCCTGCTTCACCTGGTTCGCGAGGTCCTGGATCTTGGGCGCGCCGGTGTAGAAGGAGGCCTGGCCGTCGGGGAGTCGCGACAGCGTCACATCCCCACCGCCGACGATGACGATCTGGCCGGGTGTGCTCCCGGCGACGACGGTCGTCGGGACGCGGTAGTCCGGCCCGAGCGTCGCGAGCGCGGCCGCCGAGGTCAGCGTCTTGAGGACGGACGCGGTGGGACCGGGCTTCACGCCGTTCCGGTCGAACAGGGTCTGGCCGGTCTTGGCGTTGACGACCTGGGCTTCGACGTTCCCGAGCCGGCCGTCGGCCGCGAGGCCTGCGACCGAGCAGGTCCGGATCCGCGTCGCCGCTGCCGGGTTCGCGGGAACGGGACGCGCCGGATCCACGGTGGGGGTCGGCGTCGGCGTGGCTGTCCGGCTGGGAGCCGGAGTCGTCGTCGATGCGGTCCCTGCGGCTGCGGCCGGGGCGCCGAGGGATGCTCCGAGCGCGACGCTCCCCATCGCGAGGAGGACGAAGACGACGACGGCACCGCCGGCCATCCACGTCTTCGGGTGCGTGCGGATCGCGGACAGGACACCCGCGGCTGCGCCCGCCAGACCGGCAGACTTCGCGGGCCGGACGGCGGCGCGACGGCCGGATCCGGTGGTCGCGGGCGGTTCCGCGGCGGCGGGGGAATCCGCAGGCCGAGGCGGATCGACCGGTAGATTCGACGGGTCGGGTCCGGTGGCCGGCTGATCCGATTCGTGCATCAGGGTATGCTACCGGGGCTTTCTGAATTCCGGTACGCGCCACCAGCCGTCCCACGCGACGACTCCCCGGGAAGGACGATGGAACGATCCGCGCTCCTGCGGACAGTAGAAGGTATGAGCACGGATGAGTTCGACGAGGCCGCGGCCTGGTCGGCGGCACGCGGCGGGGACGGCCCGGCATTCGCGTCGGTGTTCGACCGGCACCGCGACCGCGTCTTCGGCCACGCGCTGAGGCTCGTGCGCGAGCGCCACGACGCGGAGGACGTGACGGCCATCGTCTTCCTGGAAGCGTGGCGCAAGCGCAACGCCGTCCGCCTGGTGGACGGGTCCATCATCGGCTGGCTGCTGGTCACCACCAACTACACCGTGCGCAATCACACCCGCGGCCTCCGGCGCTATCGCACGGCGCTCTCCACGTTGCCGGCACCGGCTCCGCAGGAGGATCACGCGCCCCGCGTGGATGACACCCTCGACCACGCCGGACGAGACCGCCAGGTGCGGGAGGCGTTCGAGAGCCTGAGCAAGCGCGACCAGGACGTCATCACCCTCTGCATCCTCGAGGAGCTGACCACGGCTCAAGCCGCGGAGGCGCTCGGCGTCCCGGAGGGGACGGTGAAGTCGCGTCTCTCCCGCGCGCGCAAGCGCCTCACCGAACTCGCTCCGCGGCTCGCCACGGAAGCGAACACCACGATCCTCGAAGGAGGTGCACGATGAGCACCACGGACTTCACCCCGGACCGCAGCGCCGCCATCCGCCAGTTGCTTCTCGACACCGTCGCCTACGAGCCGCGCCGCCGTAGGCGCCTCCAGATCCTGCTGACCAGTGTCCTCTCCGGCGTCGCCGTCGCCCTCGCCGGCGGGACGGCCGCACTTGCGCTCACCGGCGCCATCCACCTGGGCAGCGGCGACACCCCTCCCCCGTCGGCGCCGACGCCGACGCCGACGCCGACGGTCACTCCGACTCCGACTCCGACTCGGACTCCCACTCCGAAACCGGCGCCACCGCCGCTGGTCCAATCCGCGCCGGTCCTGCCGCACGACGTCGACAGCCTGCGCCCCACCACGCGCTGGTCGCTCGACCTCCCCGGCGATCCGATCTGCACCAGCGCGAACGCCTACACACTCAGTGACGCGCGGGTCGTCTACGTCTCGGGCTTGCGCCCGAAGGAGTACGAGG
Source organism: Leifsonia sp. HAY1-4F (assembly GCF_056755275.1). Lineage (NCBI taxonomy): Bacteria > Bacillati > Actinomycetota > Actinomycetes > Micrococcales > Microbacteriaceae > Leifsonia > Leifsonia sp. HAY1-4F. Next base: position 6,351 of record NZ_JBNDHX010000102.1, on the reverse strand, counting down.
GCTCGGACTGCATCGATCATGTCGGCGAGGACTTCGGCGTCACCCTCGTCGACACCTCGGACGGAACCGTTCTCTGGCAGCGAGAGTGGAAGTTCACGCCGAAGAACATCGCATTCGGCGCCGGCTTCGAAGTGCTCGGGACGTCGGGCCGCGCCGTCTTCGCCTCAGCGGAGGCGGGGGTCGGTCCGCACGACGTGCTTGACCTCACCACGGGAGAGACCGTCGGAACCTTCGAGCCCGGCTGGAGCGGCTTCACACCTGCTCGGGACATGCGGGCCGTTCCGGATGGGTCCGGGGACGTCCTCACGATCCAGCACTTCCTCGACGCTCAGGGACGGACGGCCGCCGACGACATCCTGACCCGCGCCGACCCGGCGGACTTCGCCCACCCGAAGTGGAGTCGACCCGTCGGCATGGGCGGGTCGGAGCTGGGGTTCATCGTGCCCGGAGGCGCCGCGATGAGCCTCGACGGCTGGACGCAGAGCGGAATCCACCGGACGACGATGATCGAGCTGCAGACCGGACAGTCATCGCTGGTTCCCGGGAACGTGAACGTCTACCGGCCGATGAGCCGGATCCTCTTGGGTTCGACGCAATCGCCGCCGAACGGGCAGACGGAGCTCGTCGCCTACGGATCAGGCGGTCAGAAGCTCTGGTCGAGGACGGCGTCGCAAGCAGCACAGGTCTTTCCCGCTGCCTCGCCGGGGACCGTTCCGGGACTCGTGAACGGGTATCAGACCTCGGACACCGGTGAGCTCTTCGTCAAGGACGCCCAGACGCTCACTCTGATCGACCAGGCGACAGGCGCGGAGCGGTGGACGATTCCGATCCCCGCCTGCTTCACGCGCATGTCGACGCTGGTCCCCGCGATGCTCGACGCCCGGCGTGACGTCTTCCTGCTCGGGTCCGCGGAGACGAGCTGCGCCGTGAGCCACGAGTCGGGCGCGGTGGTGGACGGGCCCTCGATTCCTGTCGATGGACCGTTCTTCCAGGTGTTCGGCCTCACACATCGTTACGACTACGACAGCCCAGCCGCATCCGGCGCCGCGCACGACTTGGCGACCGGCGAGCTTCTCTGGACGCGCGAACGACACGATTTCGAGAGCTGGCGGTTCGACGGCGGATACCTGGTCGCCGGCTGGAGCAACCACATCGAGTCGATCGGCTGAGCCCGGTCGGGCGGCCGGGCTCAGGGCACCGCCGAAACCAGGTAGTTGTCGAAGCGCACGGTGACCGGCGTGTTGGTGGCCGAGGCCGAGAGGTATGCCCGCAGGCCGACGTTCCCGGCCGACTGGAGCCCGGTCGTGGAGTCGGTCACGCTCGCCTGCCAGCTCGCCGGCTCCGGCTGCGTGGCGGACCAGACCTTCGCGTTCAGCGTCGTCGGCGAGACTCCCACCGCCTGCACCCTCAGGTCGAGCTGCTGGCCCACGGCATATGTCAGCCCGCTCACCGCGACCGCCTGGAGCGCCGTCCCATTGGCGAGCAACTGCACCTGCACAGTGCCGCTGGAGCTCACCCAGACCCGGCCCTCGTACGTCACCGATCCCACCTGCCGGGCGATCGCCGAGACGAAGATGCCGCCTCCGGAAGGGGCGAGATCCGTGGTGAACGTGACGGTCGTGTCCGTCCGGCTCGAGCTGACGCCTCCCAGCGTCTCGGTCTTGGTGGAACCGGCGGGGTCGCTCATCCGCCCGGTGCCCGACGCGACCGAGTAGAAGGATGTTGTGCCCGCGCCGGTCCACGTTCCTCCGGTGTCGGCGGTCCCCCAGCCGCTCGTCACCGACCGCTCGAACGCATCCTTCGCCAAGGTGCTCCCCGAGGCCGTTGTGACGGTCACCTGGTGGGAGGTGGTCCCGGTCGCTCCGGCGTTGTCGGTCACCTTGAGCGTGATCGTGTACGTCCCAGCGGCAGCGTAGGTGTGGTTCGCCGTGGAGCCCGTCGCGGTCCCGCCGTCGCCGAACGTCCAGGAGTACGAGGCGATGGTGCCGTCGGGGTCGTGGGACGCGGTCCCGTCCACCGCGACGGCGAGACCGTTCGTGCCGGCGACGAAGGACGCGGTGGGCGGCTGGTTGGCGCCACCGCCGGCGATCGTGACGCTGTTGCCCACGCGCGAGATCCGGTTGCCGTCGGGGTCCGTGACGGTGAGCGTGTAGGTGTGACTACTGCCTCCCGCCAGGCCCGTGTCGGTGAAGCCCATCGCCGGCCGGCTCCAGAACACGGTGTTCTTGGTCACCTGGTAGATGGGATGCGCCGTGTCGCCATCGCGGGCCAGAGCGTAGGTGAGCGCGACGTTGTCCTGATCGTAGGTCGCTGTCCACGTCACGGCGGCCTGCCCGGCGACCGTGGAGGTCGCCGTCGGCGTGAGCGCCGTGTTGTTGTTCGGCCCGGTGGTGCTCTTCACCACCGAGTCGAAGGCGAACCGCGTCAATCCGTACTGGGCGGTTCCGTTGACGAAGGGGAACTCGCCGCCCACCACCAGGTAGCGGCTGTCGCCCGCCACGCTCCAGGCCGCCTGCCCCTGCCCGGTGTAGGTGCCGGTGACGTAGGCCGGGTACCAGTTCAGGAGGGTCGGCGCCGGCTGCCCGCTGAAGTTCGCGTAGGCGGTGTTGCCGTCGTTGGTCAGCGTCCCGGTCCGCGCTTTGGAGAACGCGATGGTGTGGTGGAAGGTGCGCGGGTTCGTCTCCGGGAACCCTCCGAGGTTGCCGCAGTAGTGAGGATGCCCGGCCACGTAGAGGGCGTTCGCGAGCGGCTGCACGGAGTAGGTGTCCCCGTGGCAGTCCTCCAGCCAGATCAGTGCGCCCGTGGTCGCATCGGCCGAGAAGCTGCCCTCGAGGTTTCCGCCGGACCCGTACACGTACCCAGAGCCGTACACGCGGTCGCTCGTGGCGGCAAGCGACGTGATGCCGGCGTACAGCCCGGCGTCCCGCACCACGGTGTTGGCCGGGAACGGCAGCGTCGCACCGGTCGAGCCGCTCAGCATGGCGAGTCCGTAGTGCGGTGCCCCGTCCATGTTCTTGAAACGCCCTCCCGCGTACACCCTGCTGCCGTCGGGGCTCACTGCGAGCGCATCGACGACGGTGTCGGCGGAAGCGCCCCACGAGGTGATCAGCGAGCCGTTCGACGGGTCGAGCTTGGCGATGTAGCCGCGCGCCACACCGTTCACGCTGGAGAACGTGCCTCCCGCGTACACCGCGGTGTTCGTCACGGCGAGCGCCCGGACCTCGCTCTCCATGATCGGCCGGAAGGAGGCGATCGGCTGGCCGGTCGCCGTGCTGATCGCAACGATGCGGTAGTACGCGGCGCCTCCTGCCGTGGTGAAGTCGCCTCCGACGTAGACGCGCGTACCGTCCGGGGACGCCGCTACGACGAGCCCCTGGGCGTTGAGCGGGACGTTGATGCCCGAGATCAGCGCGCCGGTCGTGATGTTGTAGGCGAGGAAGTTGCTCCGCGGCGTCGTGTTCGATCCGGCCGGCGAGCCGGCGGGCCTTGCCGTGGTGAATTTGCCCGCCACGTAGACGGTGTCTCCGACCACGACCTGCGACCAGGCGACACCATCGATCTGCGTCGTCGGCAGCGCGGTCGCCCCGACCGTGGGCGGCGACGCCGGGTTGGTGGGATCCGGTGGCATCGTGTCGGCGGAGGCCGCCGTACCAAGGCCGACACCTCCCCCGATGAGGAGCAGTGCGCTCAGCACCGCGGTGAACAGGCCGAGCGCGCGCGCCCTGCGGGACTTCCTCGTTGCATCCATGACAGCCTCGTCGTAGTTGACTGATTCTCACCTTTTGTGGACCAGGCTACGCCGAGGTGGATGCGGTTGCACGAGAAAACAGGCGTGCAGCCAGCTAGGGAAGCGCGACCTGCCGGACGGTCCTCCACTGTCCGCTGGAGGCGCTCACGAGCGCAGCATCCACGATCTCCGCGGCCGACCAGGCATCCGCAGCAGAGGGAGCGTATTGGATGCCCTCGGCCACCGACCGCAGGAACAGCGAGGCTTCGATCGTTTTGAGGTCGTCGAAGCCCATGCTCGTTCCCGCGCCGGGCTGGAAGCGGGCGAACTCCCCGAAGCCGGGGGATGCCATCACCCGCCGGTACCCGGAGGGGTCATCGGCGAGTTCGAGCTCGTTGAGGCGCTCGAAGTTCCAGCGGAGGGAGCCGGCCGTTCCGTAGATCTCCAGCGAGTACCCGGCCCGCGGACCGACGGCGACCCGGCTCGCTTCGAGCGTGCCGACCGCTCCCGATTCCAGGCGGACGAGCAGGGCGGCGTAGTCCTCGTTCTCCACCCTCCCCCGCGGATCGTCCGCTCGGCCCTTGCTGAAGTGGCTGGCGGCATCCCCGCGCGGCAGCGGGCGCTCCGCGATCACCGTGGATGTGAGCGCCGTGACCGCATCGATGCGCCCCGCGATGAACTGCACCAGGTCCGCAGCGTGCGAGAGAAGGTCGCCCAGGACCCCCGAGCCCGCTCGCTCCTGCTGGAAGCGCCAGGTGAGCGCGCCGGCCGGATCGGCGGAGTAGTCGGCGAGGAAGGAAGCGCGGACGTTCGTGATGGTTCCGATCGCGCCGTCGGCGACCAGCTCGCGGGCCTTGGCGATGGCGGGTGCGTGGCGGTAGTTGAAACCGACTGCCGTGACCAGCCCGCGGGACGCTGCCGCCTGGGCGATCTGCGCGGACTCGGCGGCGGATCTGCCCATCGGCTTCTCGATCCAGATCGGCTTGCCCGCCTCGATCGCGGCGAGTGCGATCTCACAGTGCAGGAAGTTCGGCGAGCAGATCGAGACGACGTCCACAGCCGGGTGCGCGAGCACCTGCCGGTAGTCCGAGACGGCCTCGCGAAAGCCGAGCACCTCGGTGGCGAGGGCCCGGGTCGCCGCGTCCGGGTCGGCGGCGACGACCAGCTCGGCCTGAAGGGGAAGCTCCGGGAAATGCTGCCGGGTCGCCAGGTACGCACGGGAATGGAGCCGCCCCATCCACCCGATCGAGATCACGCCGACGCCGAGGGACCGGGTCTGTGCCATCTTCTGCTCCTGTTTCTGCATGCGTCGTCGGATGCGCGTCGATGCTATCAGGTGCTGATGACCGAATGTCCATACAAACTATTGACAGTGTCGTTGCGCATGGTTCAGACTCATCTCGACGCCGACGTCACGTGAGAGGGGTGCAGCAATGACGCAGCCGCCTCATGGGCCGCTCGGCGCACCGTACGCGACCGTCGACCCCGCCCGGTGCCCGGTGATCGTGGACGTTCATCCCTTGCGCCGCCGCCTCGGCCGGCGCCCCTAGAGAGGCACATTCCCGATAATGAAGCGCATATTCGCAGTGGCCGCTGTTGCGGCAGCCGCCTGCATCACGCTCGCTGCATGCACCGGAACCGGTCAGGCAACCGTAGACAAGACGAGCGGAACCACCAGCGGTGCCACCAGCCTGAACCTCACGTACGCCGTGGTGACCCACTCCGGCCCGGGAGACGCCTTCTGGGACCGCGTCAAGGCCGGCGCCGAGAAGGCGGGCACCGACTACGGAGTCAAGGTCACCTACAACGCGGACCCCGACCCGGCCAAGCAGTCGCAGCTCATCGACAACGCAGTCGCCCAGAAGGTCAACGGGATCGTGGTCTCGATGGCCAACCCGGACGGCCTCGAGGCGAGCATCAAGAAGGCGGTCGCCGCAGGCATCACGGTCGTCACCATCAACTCGGGGATCGAGCGGTCGGCCGAGTTCGGCGCGATCACGCACGTCGGCCAGAGCGAGACCGTCGCCGGGACCGCCGTCGGAAAGCGACTGGCGGGCGCCGGACTCAAGAAGGCGCTCTGCGTCATCCAGGAGGCCGGGAACGTCGGTCTCGAGGAACGGTGCAGCGCCGCGGCGAAGGCATTCGGCGGCACGATGACGAACCTCCAGGTAGACGGCACCAACGACTCGGACGTCAAGGCGACGATCAAGTCGAAGCTGCAGGCCGATCCGTCCATCGATTCCGTCCTCACCCTGGGCGGCCAGTACGCCATCGACGCCGTCGGCGCCGTCGACGAGTCGAAGAGCTCGGCCAAAGTCGCGACCTTCGACCTCTCGACCGACGTGGTGACCGACGTCAAGGCGGGCAAGATCCTGTTCGCCGTCGATCAGCAGCCGTACGTGCAGGGATTCCTCGGAGTCACGGCTCTGTACCTCAACTCCATCAACGGGAACATCATCGGTGGCGGACAGCCGATCTACTCCGGTCCGGCATTCGTCACGAAGGAGAACGCGGCACAGGTCGAGAAGTTCGCCGCGCAGGGCACCCGCTAGCTGAAACCCTTCGGGCGGGTGGAGCAGGCCTGGCCCTGTCTCTTATACACATCTGACGCTGCCGACGACGGA
>NZ_JBNDHX010000101.1:0-13314 GCF_056755275.1 Leifsonia sp. HAY1-4F | reverse complement strand
TCCGTCGTCGGCAGCGTCAGATGTGTATAAGAGACAGCACAAAGACTGCACGCTCAGAGCCCCACAAGCGTGCACTCTTTGTGTACTCGACGGTGGGGAGTTAGCGCGGGGTTAGGCGAGGGAGATGAGGTCCAGGTAGTCGCGGTTCCAGTGGTCCTCGACGCCGTCGGGGAGGATGAGGACGCGCTCCGGGTTCAGCGCCTCCACCGCACCCTCGTCGTGGCTGACCAGGACGACGGCGCCCTCGTAGTGCGCCAGCGCATCCAGGATCTCCTCCCGGCTCGCGGGGTCGAGGTTGTTCGTCGGCTCGTCGAGCAGCAGCACATTCGCGCCCGACACGACGATCATGGCCAGCGCGAGACGCGTCTTCTCGCCACCCGACAGCACGCCGGCCGGCTTGTGCGCGTCGTCCCCGGTGAACAGGAACGAGCCCAGCACCTTCCGCGCCTCGGTCTCGGTCAGATTCGGCGAAGCCGACACCATGTTCTGGAGCACGCTGCGCTCGACGTCGATGGTCTCGTGCTCCTGCGCGTAGTAGCCGATGCGGAGGCCGTGGCCGGGCTCCACCTGACCCGTGTCCGGCTTGTCCACGCCCGCGAGCATCCGGAGCAAGGTCGTCTTGCCTGCACCGTTGAGGCCGAGGACGACGACCTTCGAGCCGCGGTCGATCGCCAGGTCCACCGCCGTGAAGATCTCCAGGGAGCCGTAGCTCTTGGAGAGGTCGCTTGCTTGCAGCGGAGTGCGGCCGCACGGCGCCGGCGTCGGGAAGCGCAGCTTGGCGACGCGGTCCACCTGGCGCACGTCCTCGAGGCCGGCCAGCAGCTTCTCGGCACGTGCCACCATCTGGTGCGCCGCCGCCGCCTTGGTCGCTTTGGCGCCGAACCTGGCGGCCTGCAGCTGAAGGGCTCCCGCCTTCTTCTCGGCGTTCGCCCGCTCCTTCTTCCGGCGCTCCTCGTCGGCGGCGCGCTGGCGCTGGTAGTGCTTCCAGCCCATGTTGTAGATGTCGATGACCTGACGGTTCGCATCCAGATAGAAGACGCGGTTGACCGTCTCGCCCACCAGCTCCACGTCGTGCGAGATCACGATGAAGCCACCGCTGTAGTTCTTGAGGAACTCGCGCAGCCACACGACGGAATCGGCGTCGAGGTGGTTGGTCGGCTCGTCGAGGATCATCGTGCGGGCATCCGAGAACAGGATGCGCGCCAGCTCGATGCGCCGGCGCTGGCCTCCCGAGAGGGTCTTCAGCGGCTGTTCGAGGATGCGGTCGGGCAGATTCAGGTTGGATGCGATGGAGGCGGCCTCGGCCTCGGCGGCGTACCCGCCGAGCAGGTGGAAGCGCTCCTCCAGCCGGCCGTACTTCTTCATGGCGGCCTCGGACACGGACGACTCGGGGCTCGCCATGTCGTGCGTCGCCTGCTGCATCTCCAGCACCACGGAGCCGAGCCCGCGGGCGTCCAGGATGCGCGTGCGAGCCAGGTCGTCGAGGTTGCCGGAGCGCGGGTCCTGCGGCAGGTAGCCGAGCTCGCCGGAGCGGTCGACCTTCCCGGCGCTCGGAAGCAGATCGCCCGCGAGCACCTTGGTCAGGGTCGTCTTTCCGGCGCCGTTGCGCCCGACGAGCCCGATCTTGTCGCCGTCGGCGACGCGGAAGGTGACGTCCTCCATCAGGAGGCGTGCGCCTACGCGCAGTTCAAGACCCTGCACGGCAAGCACAGTTGTTCCATTTCGTTCAGCAGCCATCCGCTCCTCGTCCGATCAGGCGACACGCGGGACGTGCGCCGGATCAGGCGGGGAATGGATGGCGGGGAGAGTCTGTCAGATGGCGAAGCCGAGCGCGCGCATCATGTCGCGGCCGTCGTCGGTGATCCGGTCGGGACCCCACGGCGGCATCCACACCCAGTTGATGCGGAACGCCTCGACGATGCCGTCGAGCGCCTCGGCGGTCTGCTCCTCGAGCACGTCGGTCAGCGGGCAGCCGGCGCTCGTGAGCGTCATCGAGATGATGAGGGCGTTGTTCTCGTCGTCCCAGGCCAGGTCGTAGATCAGCCCGAGGTCGACGACGTTGATCCCGAGCTCGGGATCCATGACGTTCTTCAGCGCCTCTTCGACCTGGTCGAAGAGCGCGGGACTCAGCGTGGCGGGCATGATCGGATTCCTTCTTTCAACACAGACTACCTCTCGGAGTGTGTGACGGCCGGGCTCGGCTCAGGCCTCGGCCAGCTCGGCAGCCGAGGCTGACGCGGACTCGGGGGCGTCGACGTAGCGGTCGTAGCCCTCCTCCTCCAGGCGGTCGGCCAGCTCCGGGCCGCCCTGCTCCGCCACCCGGCCGGCGACGAAGACGTGCACGAAGTCCGGCTTGATGTAGCGCAGGATCCGCGTGTAGTGCGTGATCAGCAGGATGCCGAGACCGGTGTTCGCCTCGGCGCGGTTGACGCCCTCCGACACGATCTTGAGGGCATCGACGTCGAGACCGGAGTCGGTCTCGTCGAGCACGGCGAACTTCGGCTTGAGCAGCTCCAGCTGGAGGATCTCGTTGCGCTTCTTCTCGCCGCCCGAGAACCCTTCGTTGACGTTGCGCTCCGCGAACGAGGAGTCCATCCGCAGCGCGTTCATCGACTCGCGGACATCCTTCACCCAGGTGCGGATGGACGGCGCCTCGCCGTCGATCGCCGTCTTGGCGGTGCGCAGGAAGTTCGTGTTGGTGACGCCGGGGATCTCGACCGGGTACTGCATCGCCAGGAAGAGCCCGGCGCGCGCCCGCTGGTCGACGGTCATCGAGAGGACGTCTTCGCCGTCGAGCGTGATGGTGCCCTTGGTGACGGTGTACTTGGGGTGGCCGGCGATCGTGTAGGCGAGGGTCGACTTGCCGGAGCCGTTCGGGCCCATGATCGCGTGGATCTCACCCTCGTTGATGGTGAGGTCGACGCCGTTCAGGATGGGCTTGGTGCCCTGGTCCGTCTCGACGGTGACGTGGAGGTCGCGGATCTCGAGGACTGACATGGTTACTGGATCTCTTTCGTGCCGTTCGCGCTGATGATGACAGCGGGGTCGATGTAGACGTCCCCGTCGATGATCTCGACGGAGAAGACGGGGACCGGCTCGTAGGCCGGGAGGTTGAGGGGCTGGCCGGTGACGAGGGAGAACTGCGAGCCGTGCGCCCAGCACTCCAGCGTCTGGTCTTCGACGAAGCCCTCGGACAGCGAGATCTCGCCGTGCGTGCAGGTGTCGCCGATGGCGTGGATCTCGCCGCCCGAGTCTTTGACGACCGCGATGGGGATGCCGTCGAGCACGACCCGCGTCGCCTGGTTCTCCACCAGCTCCGCGGCCGCGCCGATCCGCTGCCCCGCCATCAGTGCTCGGCCCCGGAGGCTGTGACCGACGTCGTCTGGAGCTCGTCCTCGATCTTGGCCTGCAGCCGCTCCTGGAGCGCGGGCGACCCGATCTGCTGCACGATCTCGGAGAGGAACCCGCGCACCACGAGGCGCCGCGCCTCCTCTTCGGGGATGCCGCGCGACTGCAGGTAGAACAGCTGCTCGTCGTCGAAACGGCCGGTCGCGCTGGCGTGGCCGGCGCCGACGATGTCGCCCGTCTCGATCTCGAGGTTCGGCACGGAGTCGGCGCGGGCGCCGTCCGTGAGCACGAGGTTGCGGTTCTGCTCGTAGGTGTCGGTGCCGACGGCCTTCGGCCCGATCAGCACGTCGCCGATCCACACCGTGCGTGCCCCCTGGCCCTGCAGCGCACCCTTGTACGTCACGCGGCTGCGGGTCTCCGGGCCGTCGTGGTGGACGTACACCTGCTGCTCGAGGTGCTGGGAGGCGTCGGCGAAGTACGCGCCGAGGAGCTCGGCGTCCGCACGCGCCCCGACCAGGTGCGTGGACGGGTTGAGTCGCACGACACCGCCGCCGAGGGTCACCGCGACGTGCTTGAGGCGGGCGCCCTCACCGACCTCGGCGAAATGGGCGGCGACGTGCAGCGCGTCGTCGTCCCACTCCTGAAGAGAGACGACGGTGAGATCGGAATCGGCGCCCAGCAGGAACTCGACGTTCTCGGCCAGGTGAGCCGACCCCGTGTTCTGCAGGATGAGCGTCGCCGTGGCTCCCGGAGCCACCTCGACCACGGTGTGAGCGGCACGCGGGCTGCCGCCGAGGGCGGAGCGGGTGAGCGTCACCTCGCGGTGGTCTCCGGTCATCGTCGTTCCGATGTGAACGAGCAGAGCCTGCTGGAAAGCCGTCCACGCGTTGGCGGACGCGCGGTCCTCCGGCTTTCCGGCCGTGCCGATGCGGGCGTCGTCCCGGCCGATCCAGGATGTGGTCACACCCGGAGCCGCCGTCGCGTCGTACACGTACGGCGAGCCGTCGAGCTCACCGGCGATCAGCTCCTGGAGGCGCGCCACCGGCGTGTACTTCCACATCGGCTCCCGGCCGGTCACCGCAGGGAAGTCCGCGACCTCGGTCGAGGTGAACCGTTCGGCGCGGCTCTGGACGGGGACCGGCGCACGCAGGTGCTTCGGGGCGGGGGCGGCCGGGGTGGTCGTCGTCGTCTCGATCTGCGTCATCCGACAGAGCCTTCCATGCCCATCTCGATGAGCTTGTTGAGTTCGAGTGCGTATTCCATGGGGAGTTCGCGGGCGATCGGCTCGATGAAGCCGCGGACGATCATCGCCATGGCCTCGTCCTCCGGGAGCCCGCGCGACATCAGGTAGAACAGCTGCTCCTCGCTCACGCGCGACACTGTCGCCTCGTGGCCGAGCTGCACATCGTCCACCCGGATGTCGATGGCCGGGTAGGTGTCCGACCGCGAGATCGTGTCGACCAGGAGGGCATCGCAGCGGACGGTGTTCGCGGAGTGGTGCGCTGCCGCATCCACCCGCACTTCGCCCCGGTAGCCGGCGCGGCCACCGCCACGCGCGATCGACTTGGAGACGATCGACGACTGCGTGTACGGCGCCATGTGGATCATCTTGGCGCCCGCGTCCTGGTGCTGGCCCGGGCCGGCGAACGCGACCGAGAGCGTCTCGCCCTTGGCGTGCTCCCCCATCAGGTAGATCGAGGGGTACTTCATCGTCACCTTGGAACCGATGTTCCCGTCGATCCACTCCATGGTCGCGCCCTCGCCCGCCGTGGCCCGCTTGGTGACCAGGTTGTAGACGTTGTTGGACCAGTTCTGGATGGTCGTGTAGCGCACACGGGCGTTCTTCTTCACGATGATCTCGACGACCGCGGAGTGCAGCGAGTCGGACTTGTAGATCGGCGCCGTGCAGCCCTCGATGTAGTGGACGTAGCTGCCCTCGTCGGCGATGATCAGCGTCCGCTCGAACTGGCCCATGTTCTCGGTGTTGATGCGGAAGTAGGCCTGCAGCGGGATCTCGACGTGGACGCCCTTGGGGACGTAGACGAACGAGCCGCCGGACCAGACCGCCGTGTTGAGCGCCGCGAACTTGTTGTCGCCGGCCGGGATCACCGTGCCGAAGTACTCCTGGAAGATCTCCGGGTGCTCGCGCAGCGCCGTGTCGGTGTCGAGGAAGATGACGCCCTGCTGCTCGAGGTCCTCGCGGATCTGGTGGTACACGACCTCGGACTCGTACTGCGCGGCGACGCCGGCGACGAGACGCTGGCGCTCCGCCTCCGGGATGCCGAGCTTCTCGTACGTGTTGCGGATGTCCTCGGGAAGGTCTTCCCAGCTCTGCGCCTGCTTCTCGGTGGAGCGGACGAAGTACTTGATGTTGTCGAAGTCGATCTCCGACAGATCGGCGCCCCAGGTCGGCATGGGCTTGCGCTCGAAGAGCTGGAGCGCCTTGAGGCGGCGCTGCAGCATCCAATCGGGCTCGTTCTTCAGCCCCGAGATGTCTTTCACCACCTGGGGCGAGAGTCCGCGGCGCGCGGAGGCACCCGCAGCGTCGGAGTCCGCCCAGCCGAACTCGTACTGCCCTAGGGAGGCGAGCTCAGGCCGGTCGATCAGGATGTCTGACATTTCTACCTCGTTTCCTACCACTCGTAACCGGATATCAGTCCGGCTCATTCCCCTCGTGCGCACGGCTGATGCCGGTCGCTCGAGCGTCCAGATTGTGCGGGTGGCTGGTGTGCGGACCTAAAATGTCCGTGGACACGGGCCGCGATGCCCCGGCCACGAGCGGAGGAATCCGCCCGTTGGCACGCGCACGATGGCGCGTTCCTCGAACCCACCAATTCTACAGGTGCGGCGCGGTATTAGTAGAGCCACGCCTGCGCGTTGCCCGAGTATCCGCATCCAGACCCCGAGGAAGCCCCGAAATCATGAAGCGCATCACCGCCTGGCTGCCGGACCGAGTGGATGGGCGGACCCGGGTGATCGCGTGGGTCTACCTCGCGGCGCAGATTCTTCTGGTCACCACAGGAGGCGCTGTCCGGCTGACCGGCAGCGGCCTCGGCTGCCCGACCTGGCCGAGGTGCACGGCCGACTCGTTCGTCAACACGCCGGCGATGGGCATCCACGGCGTCATCGAGTTCGGCAACCGGATGCTGGGCGGTGTGCTCGCGGTCCTCGCGATCGCGGCGTTCCTGGCCGTCGTGAAGCTCTACCGCTCGCGCGGCGACCTGTTCTGGATCTCGCTCATCGCGGGCCTCGGCGTGCCGCTCCAGGCGGTCATCGGCGGGATCACCGTGCTCACCGGCCTCACCTGGTGGGTCGTCGGCATCCACTTCGTCATCTCGATCGTGCTGGTCGCCCTGACCACCGTGTTCGTGGTCCGCGTCTACGCGGTTCCCGGCCGGCGCGTCACCACCGTCCCCGGATGGTACGCAGCGCTCGCGTACGTCACGAGCGTCGTGGTCGCTCTCACCATCGCCATGGGGATCGTCACGACAGGCGCCGGCCCGCACGCCGGGGATCAGAACACCCCGCGCAGCGGGCTGAACCCGGAGATCCTGGAGCACGTCCACGCGATCCCGGCCTACCTCACCTTCGCTCTGACCGTCCTCCTCGTCGCCGGGTCGTTCCGGTTCGGCGGGGCGCCGCTGCGTCGCTTCACCCGGCTGATGCTCGCGATCGAGCTGGTGCAGATCGCGGTGGGGCTCATCCAGGCGGACACGGGCCTTCCTGAGATCCTCGTCGGCATCCACATGACGCTCGCCGCGACACTCGCCGCGGTCATGACCGCGGTGATCATGGCGCTCACGGCACCGGCGCCCGCTGCGGACGTCGAGTCGGACTCAGCCGCCGACGTCGTCTCGGCGTAGGGTCCCCACCCGCGCTGCGAGGGTCTCGCCGTGCAAGGTGACCGCACGGTCCGTGCTCTCGCCGAAGCCGAACCCCGCCGCCTCGGCCAGCCGCCTGCTGGGGTCGTTGCCGGGCACGTACACCCAGCGCAGCCGGTCGAACCCGAGACCGGCCGGGTCGAGCGCGTGCCGCGTGACCGCCAGCAGAGCCTCCCGCATGTAGCCGTGCCCCCGCCCCCACGGACCGGACCAGCAACCGACGGTCCCCGAGCCTGGCCCCTCGTCGCGTCGCACCTCGACCACCCCGAGCATGCGCCCGCCGGTTCGCGGCCGGAGCGCCCACACGTGGAAGTCGCCGCTCGCGACGCCGTGCGGGCAGTAGCTGCGGACGAAGAACTCGGCGCTCTCTCGCGTGTACGGCGACGGGAGCGGGACCCAGAGCTGCGTGGCGGCATCGAGGCACGCCTCCAGGACGTCCGGGATGTCGTCCTCCGCCGGGACGTCGAGGATCAGGCGCTCGGTCTCGAGGCGCGCCGTCGGCAGCCGATCCGTCATGCCTGATGGTAACTCCGCCGGCAGGGGCCGATGCCGGTTGCGGCGGGATCGTTACGACGCGATCAGAAGGGCAGCAGCGGGTCGATGGCGACCGCGAGGAAGATCAGCGTCAGGTAGGCGATCGACCCGTGGAAGACGCGCATCGGCGACACGCTCGCGTGCCGGATCGCCAGGTTGTAGAGGCGGTGCGACTCGTAGAGGAACCAGCCGCCCGCGACCAGCGAGACCGCCGTGTAGACAAGGCCCATGTGCCCGACCGGGATCAGCAGCAGTGAGCAGGCGACCATCGCCCAGGCGTACAGGACGACCTGCAGGCCGACCGCCGAGCGCCCGCGCACGACCGCGAGCATCGGGACGCCCGCCTCCTGGTAGTCGGAGCGGTACTTCATCGAGAGCGGCCAGTAGTGCGGTGGTGTCCAAAGGAAGATGATGCCGAACAGGATGAACGGCGGCCAGTCCAGCGATCCGGTGACCGCCGCCCAGCCGATAAGCACGGGCATGCAGCCGGCGATGCCGCCCCAGACGATGTTCTGCGGGGTGCGGCGCTTGAGGATGAGCGTGTAGAAGACGACGTAGAGCAGGATGGCCGCGACCGAGAGGGCCGCCGCCAGCCAGTTCGTGAAGAATCCGAGGACCAGCACGGAGGCGATGCCGAGGGCCCAGGAGAAGACGAGCGCTTCGCGGTCGGAGAGCTCTCCGGTGACGAGCGGACGGTTCCGGGTCCGGCGCATCACGCGATCGATGTCGCGGTCGATGTAGCAGTTGAACGCGCCGGCGGACCCCGCGCTCATGTAGCCTCCCACGACCGTCGCGAGCACCAGCCAGAGGTTCGGGATGCCGTTCGCCGCGAGGATCATCGTCGGGACCGTCGTGACCAGCAGCAGCTCGACGACGCGCGGCTTGGTGAGGGCGATGTACGCCTTCGCCTTGCGGACGAGGCCGATGCGGTCCGGTGCGACACGGCTCTCTACGGCGACGTCCATTGCTCCTCATGTCGTGTCGGTGGCTGGGGGCCCGGCGACCCCGCTCAAGTCTACGACACGTAGAGGTGGGGCCGGGAGAAACGGCGGAGTACAGCCGGCGGTACTCCGTGTCCGCATATGACACAAGTGGGCTGGGGGAACACCCCACGCTTCGTGCGTGTTCTCTATACTTGGAGATGCTCGCCAGCCGAGGCCCCCACTCCACCCGTCCGATTCGCAGGACGGCGACGGAGGCAGGCCCGGCGCCGATGACGTCCACGGCGCGCACTACCAAACCGGTGCGGGTACCCAGACGACCTTTGCCGGCACTTATGTAGCCAATCTACGAAGGGTCAGTTTTCACGTGGCAGCACTGCAGTGGGATCCCATTGACAACAAGGCGGTAGACACGGCTCGCGTTCTCGCGGCCGATGCGGTGGAGAAGGTGGGCAACGGGCATCCCGGCACGGCCATGAGCCTCGCTCCGGCGGCCTACCTGCTCTTCCAGAAGGTGATGCGCCGCGACCCGCGCGATCAGCACTGGCTGGGACGTGACCGCTTCATCCTCTCGGCCGGCCACTCGTCGCTCACGCAGTACATCCAGCTCTACCTGGGCGGCTACGGACTCGAGCTCGACGACCTGAAGAAGCTCCGCACCTGGGGCTCCCTCACTCCCGGCCACCCCGAGTACGGACACACCGACGGCGTGGAGATCACCACCGGACCTCTCGGTCAGGGCATCTCCTCCGCCGTCGGTTTTGCATATGCGCAGCGCTTCGAGCGCGGCCTGTTCGACCCGGACGCCGCTCCCGGCACCAGCCCGTTCGACCACCACGTCTACGTGATCGCCTCCGACGGCGACCTGGAGGAGGGCGTCAGCTCCGAGGCGTCGTCGCTCGCCGGCCACCAGGAGCTCGGCAACCTCATCGCGATCTACGACAGCAACCAGATCTCGATCGAGGACGACACCGACATCGCGTTCACCGAGGACGTCAAGGCGCGCTACGAGGCGTACCACTGGGACGTCCGGGTCGTCGACTGGAAGAAGACCGGCGTCTACAAGGAAGACGTCGAGGAGCTCTTCACTGCGATCGAGGACGCGAAGACCGTCACCGACAAGCCGACGCTCATCATCCTGAAGACGATCATCGGATGGCCGTCGCCGAAGAAGCAGAACACGGGCAAGATCCACGGGTCGGCGCTCGGCGCCGACGAGCTGCGCGCCGTGAAGGAGGTGCTCGGCTTCGACCCCGAGCAGACCTTCGAGGTCGCGGACGAGGTCATCGAGCACACCCGCAAGGCGATCGAGCGCGGCGCCGGGGAGCGCGCCGAGTGGCAGAAGGGCTTCGACGCCTGGGCGGAGGCGAACCCCGAGCGCAAGCAGCTGCTCGACCGCCTGCTCAGCGGCGCCACCCCGGAAGAGCTCGAGAGCGCGCTCCCGGTCTTCGAACCGGGCAAGGATGTCTCCACTCGTGCCGCCAGCGGCAAGGTGCTGAACGCCATCGCCCCCGTGATGCCCGAGCTGTGGGGCGGCTCCGCCGACCTCGCCGAGTCGAACAACACCACCATCGAGAGCGCGGCGTCGTTCGTGCCGTCGGAGCGCTCCACCCACGAGTGGACGGGCAACAAGTACGGCCGCGTGCTGCACTTCGGCATCCGCGAGCACGCCATGGCCGCGATCATCAACGGCATCGTGCTGCACGGACCGACGCGTCCCTTCGGCGGCACGTTCCTGATCTTCAGCGACTACCAGCGTCCGTCGCTCCGCCTGTCGGCGCTCATGAACATCCCGTCGATCTTCGTCTGGACGCACGACTCCGTCGCCCTCGGCGAGGACGGGCCGACGCATCAGCCGATCGAGCAGCTCTCGACGCTCCGCGCCATCCCGAACTTCACCGTCGTCCGCCCGGGCGACGCGAACGAGGTCGCCTGGGCGTGGAAGACCATCCTCGAGCGCCGCAACGGTCCGGCCGGCATCGCGCTGACCCGCCAGAACATCCCGGTGTTCGAGCGCGGCGACGGCGACGCCGAGGGCGACACCCTCGCCTCCGCGAAGAACGTCTCCAAGGGCGCCTACATCCTGGCCGAGGCGCCGGGCGGTACCCCGGACGTGATCTTCATCGCGACCGGCTCCGAGGTGCAGATCGGCCTGGAGGCCCGCGAGGTGCTGCGCGGCGAGGGCGTCAACGCCCGCGTCGTGTCCGCTCCGAGCCTGGAGTGGTTCGCCGAGCAGCCCGCCGAGTACCGCGAGCAGGTGCTGCCCGCCGGCGTGAAGGCCCGCGTCTCGATCGAGGCCGGCTCGTCGCTCGCCTGGGACAAGATCGTCGGCGACCACGGTCGCAGCGTGTCCATCGAGCACTTCGGCGCTTCGGCCGACTACAAGACGCTGTTCCGCGAGTTCGGCATGACCACCGAGCACGCCGTGTCCGCCGCGAAGGAATCGCTCGCGTCTCTCTGACTCCGGGCACCACGACTACAAGACAGAACTAGTGGAGAAAACAGAAATGACTGACACCACCACCCAGACCCCGACGGCCGCCCTGTCCGCCGCCGGCGTCAGCATCTGGCTGGACGACCTCTCGCGTGAGCGCATCAACACCGGGAGCCTCCAGAAGCTCATCGCCGAGAAGAACGTCGTCGGCGTGACCACCAACCCGACGATCTTCGCCTCCGCCCTCTCCAAGGGCGCGGCGTACGACGAGCAGGTCCGCGAGCTGGCCGCCGCCGGTGCGAGCGTCGACGAGGCGATCTTCGAGATCACCACCGCCGATGTCTCGCAGGCGAGCGACATCTTCCACGAGGTGTTCGAGCGCTCGAACGGTGTCGACGGCCGCGTCTCCATCGAGGTGGAGCCCGGGCTCGCCCACGACACGCAGGCGACCATCGCCGCCGCGCAGACGCTCTCGGCGAAGATCCAGAAGCCGAACGTCATGATCAAGATCCCCGCGACGGTGGCCGGCCTCGAGGCCATCACCGAGACGATCGCGGCGGGCATCAGCGTCAACGTGACCCTGATCTTCAGCCTGGAGCGCTACCGCCAGGTCATCGACGCGTACCTCACCGGTCTGGAGAAGGCCCAGGAGGCCGGCATCGACCTCTCCGGCATCCACTCGGTCGCGTCCTTCTTCGTCTCGCGCGTCGACACCGAGGTGGACAAGCGCCTCACGGCGATCGGCACCGACGAGGCCACCGCGCTGAAGAGCAAGGCCGGCATCGCCAACGCCCGCCTCGCCTACGAGGTGTACGAGCAGACGTTCGCCACCGAGCGGGCCAAGCTCCTCACGCAGGCCGGCGCCAACGAGCAGCGTCCGCTGTGGGCGTCCACCGGCGTCAAGGACCCGAACCTGCCCGACACCCTCTACGTCGAGCAGCTCGTCGCCCCGAACACCGTCAACACGATGCCCGAGAAGACGCTGGATGCGACCTTCGACCACGGGAAGATCTCCGGCGACAGCGTCACCGGCACCTACGCCGAGTCCAACGACGTGCTGAACAAGCTCGCCGCGCTCGGAATCGGGTACGACGACGTCACCGAGACGCTCGAGCGCGAGGGTGTCGAGAAGTTCAACGTCTCCTGGGGCGAGCTCGTCGAGACCGTGAAGAACGCTCTCGAGGGAGCAGCCAAGTGACCTTCCGCATCCACGTGACCGGTGCGGCGGCCGAGGCCGTCCGCACCGTCGTCCCGCAGCTGGTCGCCGACCGCGTGGCGTCCGGCATCACGGCGCTCGAGCCGGCCCTCTGGGGGCCGGCGGCCGAGGCCGAGGCGAGCAAGCGTCTCGGCTGGACCGAGGCCGTCTCCATCTCGCGGCCGCTCGTGCCAGAGATCGTCGCCCTGCGCGAGGAGCTGCACGCCAAGGGCGTCAACCACATCGTCCTGGGCGGCATGGGCGGGTCCTCGCTGGCACCGGAGGTCATCACCCTGACCGCCGAGGCCGAGCTGACGGTGCTCGACTCCACGGACCCCGGCCAGGTGCTCGCCGCGCTGCGCGACCGGCTGGAGGCGACCGCTGTGGTCATCTCCTCCAAGTCCGGCTCGACGCTCGAGACGGACAGCCAGCGCCGCGTGTACGAGAAGTGGTTCCAGGATGCCGGCATCGACCCGCGCGAGCGGATCGTCGTCGTCACCGACCCCGGATCGCCGCTCGACCAGTCCGCTCGCGAGGCCGGCTACCGCGTCTTCAACGCGGACCCGAACGTCGGCGGCCGCTACTCGGCTCTCACCGCGTTCGGCCTCGTCCCGTCGGGCCTTGCCGGCGTCGACATCGCCCAGCTGCTGGACGAGGCGGATGCGACCCAGATCGAGCTCGCCGTCGACAACGAGCAGAACCCCGGCCTCGTGCTGGGCGCTGCGATCGCCGGCACGAGCCCGCTGAAGGACAAGCTGGGCATCGTCGCGGACGGGACCCACATCGTCGGCTTCGCCGACTGGGCCGAGCAGCTGATCGCCGAGTCCACCGGCAAGGAGGGCACCGGACTTCTTCCCGTGGTCCTCGACCCGCTCGCTCCCGAGCTGGAGTCCAAGCCCGCCGACCTGCAGGTCGTCCGCCTGGTGGCGAACGCCGAGGCGCACCACCTGTTCCCGGCCGACCGGCACCAGGGCGAGATCC
>NZ_JBNDHX010000100.1:0-13437 GCF_056755275.1 Leifsonia sp. HAY1-4F | reverse complement strand
CGTACACGCTCACCGGCGGCTTCACCGAGTGGTGGAACCTCTCCCGGTCGATGTACCAGACGGTATCGGTGAACGGGACGGAGCTTGCGAAGGGGAGCATCCCGCTGTCCGGAACGAGCACGCCGCTGGCCGAGGACCTCACCTTCACGCTGGATGCGCCGGCCACCGTCGACTACGTCGTCACCAACGAGGGCGCGGGAGGCGAGAAGCCCGTCATCTCGTGGCTGGCCGTGGCCGACGTCACCAAGCCCGCGGCTCCCGCCGACGTGACGGCCGCCGCCACCGGCGACACGTCGATCAGGGTCTCGTGGGCCCCGTCGTCACCGACCGGCCTCGGGTTCACGGGGTACCGGGTGTACGACGGGGATGCCAGTACCCCGGCGTGCACGACGTCGAAGACCTCGTGCACGATCACGGGTCTCGACCTCGGCTCGACGCACACCTACACCGTGACGGGCGTCAACCAGCTCGGCGAGGGCTCGCCCTCCGCGGCCTCGAACCCGGTGACGCTTCCGGAAGTGGCGTCGAACGACGGCGCGACCTCGGCTCCGGGCACGGCGGTCCTCTCGTCGAACGACGGGTGGGACAACGGATTGAAGGACGGCACCTTCGACGTCACGATGAACCTGTGGTGGGGCGTCAACGGCCAGTTGTTCAAGCTCTACCAGGACGGCACGCTGGTGAAGTCGGTGCGCCTCACGATGATGTCGCCGCTCGGCCAGCGGGCGGTCGTGCCGATCGACGGCCTCACGAACGGCACCTATACGTTCACCGGCGAACTGGAGAATTCGCAGGGCACGACGGCGACCCAGCCGCTCACGGTGAAGGTGACGGATGCGTCGCCCGGCACACCCGTGCTCTCCGCGAGCGCCCCGCGTGCAGGCTCCTTCACTCTCTCAGCGGACCTGTGGTGGGGGACCAACGCGACCTCCTACACGTTCCGCGAGGGGGCAACGGTCATCGGTTCGGGCAGTCTGACGGCCGCCACGCCCGGCGCCCAGCATGCATCGGTGGCCGTCACCGGCGCAGCCGCGGGAACGCACACCTACACGGTGACGTTCACCAACGCCGCCGGCTCCACCACGAGCAAGCGACTCTCCGTCACGGTGCGGTGACTCCGGCCACGACCCTCAGAGCGTGCATAAATGCAACTGTTGCACAATTGCATCAATAGGGTGACACTGGAAGAACCATGCAGAATCAGGGCTTCCCGCACGAAGCGACCGAGGCGACGCTGCGAGCGTCACGGGCGCTGCTCGGGATCGTCGCGCGCTCGGTCGCGGACGCGCTGGAGCAGGTGACGCTGCCCCAGTTCCGGGTACTGGTCGTGCTCGCGGGGTCCGGCGCGATGCGGATGGGGGCGCTGGCCGCGCGGGTCGGCGCGGTGCCGTCGACCTTCAGCCGGACCATCGACCGCATGGTCGATGGCGGCTGGGTGGCGCGGAAGGAGAGTCCGCAGAGCCGACGGGAGATCCTCGTCGATCTCACCGAGAACGGACGCCGGCTCGTCGACGAGGTCACCGAGCGTCGGCGCCGCCAGGTGGCCTCCGTGCTCACCTCGCTCACAACGGACGAGCAGCAGCAGATCATCGCCGCCCTGGAGCTGTTCTCGACGGCTGCGGGCGAGCCGACTCCGGAGGACCTGTTGACGCTCGGACTCTGACCCCGGGCCGTGCAGCGACGCGGCCTCCACTTCACTGGAAAAGAGATGCGATGACGGCGAGCAGTCGTGAGACGAGCGCCGGCCCGCGTGCGGTGCTGACGGGCGCGAACATCCTCGGTGCCGCGGGCGCCGCCTTCCTGGTCTTCGGCCCGATCTCGGTCGCGACGCCCGCGCGCGCGTGGCTCGTGGTCGCCTTCTCTCTCGTCTACGTGCTGCGGGTCGTCGTCACCACCTATGTGACCGTGCAGCGACCGGTGACCTATGCGGAGGCCGCGCTGGTGGGCGGTTGGATGTTGGTCATCCACGTCACGATGGGCTTCGTGGCCGCCCAGGTGAGCGCCGCTCTCGGCGGCTGGACCGTGCTGGGCGTCGTGCTCTATGTCTTCGGCTCGTGGATGAACACGTTCTCCGAACTGCAGCGCCGGGCATGGAAGGCCCGAGCGGAGAACACGGGACACCTGTACACGCGCGGGCTGTTCCGCTGGTGCCGGCATCCCAACTACCTGGGCGACACCCTGTTGTTCAGCGGGTTCGCAGCGGTCACCGGGTCCTGGGTCGCACTGGTGATCCCGGCGATCATGGCCGCCGGCTTCGTGTTCGCAGCGATCCCCGCTCTGGACCGGCGCTTGGAGGCGCACTACGGCGACGAGTTCGATCGCTGGGCGGCGAAGACGTCGAGATTCATCCCGCTGGTGTGGTGAGGGCGCATAAGGACGCACGGGCGTAACGGACGGCGAGGAGGTCGTCATGAAGGTGCTGATCGTGGGAGCGGGGATCGCCGGCCCGACGGTGGCGTACTGGTTGCGGCGGAGCGGGCATGAGCCGGTGCTGCTGGAGTCCGCGCCCGAGTTGAGGCGGGGCGGGTACCTGGTCGACTTCTGGGGTGCGGGGTTCGAGGTCGCCGACCGGATGGGCATCGCCGACCGCGTCCAGGCGGCGGGCTACCGGATGCGGGAGGTGCGCGAGGTCGACGACCGCGGGCGCCGGATCCTGTCCCTGGACCCGGTGAAGCTGATCGGACGGCACGGTGCCCGTTACGTGAGCGTCGGGCGCTCCGAGCTGTCCGAGATCATCGTCGATGCGTTGCCGAACGATGTCGAGCAGGTATTCGGCGACACTGTCGAGGAGCTGCGCGACGAGGGGGACCACGTCGCGGTGCGACTGGCGCGCGGCGGCGATCGGCGGTTCGACCTGGTCGTCGGAGCCGACGGCCTGCACTCGGTGGTTCGGCGGCTGGCGTTCGGGCCCGAGTCCGCGTTCGAGCACAGCCTGGGCATCGCGGTCGCCGTGTTCGATGTCGCCGGGTACCGGCCGCGGGACGAACTCGTCGCGGTCATGCGCACTCAGGTCGGCGCGCAGACGCTGCGGCTGAGCCTGGACGACGACGTGTCGATGTTCGTCTTCACCTTCCGTCACGAGGGTCGGATCCCGCTCGACGACGTCGAGGCTCAGAAGGCACTGCTCCGCGAGCGGTTGGGCGGGCTCGGCTGGGAGGTGCCGTCGATCCTTGCGACACTGCCGCGGGCGCGCACGTTCTACTTCGACTCCGCCAGCCAGATCCGCATGCCGTCGTGGAGTCGCGGGCGGATCGTCCTGGTCGGCGATGCCGCGGCCGCCCCCTCGCTACTGGCCGGGCAGGGCACGGCGCTGGCCATGATCGAGGCGTACGTGCTCGCCGCCGAACTGCACGCCGCCGCAGGCGACCACGTCACAGCCTTCGCGGCATACCGGCAGCGGCTGGCTGCCTTCATCCAGGCCAAGCAACAGGGTGCGACTCGCATGGGCGGCGCGTTCGCGCCGCGCAGCCGAGCGCTGCTCGGGGTGCGCAACACGGTGATGCGGCTCATGACGGTGCCCGGCGTGTCCGACCTCGCGGTCGGCCGCAGCCTCTACGACCGGGTCGAGCTGCCCGACTTCCGGCCGACATGACTGCTTATCCTCCGCTCCAGACCCGCGTACCGTGTCGCGGAACAGAGGGATGCATTCGGAGTGATGGAGGAGGACGTCATGGGCATCGAGGACAAGTTCGACGCGGCCGGTGACAAGCTCAAGGGCAAGGCGGACGAGGTCATCGGCAAGGCCACCGACGACGAGTCGCGCGTGATCAAGGGCAAGGCGGAGCAGGCGAAAGGCAGCGTCAAGGACACGGTCGCCGACGTGAAAGCCCACGTGAAGGACAGCGCGGACGAGGCGCGCGCCGACCGTGCGGACGACACGGACGTCCCGTACGACGCAGATCGAGGCAACCTGGAGTAGCGGCCTCCGGCTCTACCCGCCCCCGCGGAACGCCGCCACTCCCGTATCCGTGCCGATGAGCAGCAGCCCGAGGGCGGTGCTCGGGCTCGCGAAGTGCGGCACGGACTCCCCGACCGGCTGCCGCTGAAGCAGCGCCCCGCTGGAGGCATCGAACTGGCTGAGCGTGCCGTCCGGGTATCGCGCGGCCCAGACTGTTCCACCGATGACGATCGGCGGGCCGTTCGCGCCCGCCAGTCGCTGACCTGCCTGATCGCTGCTGAGGTCCACCGTCTGGATGCCGCCGTCGCTGCACGGCACGAACAAGCGGTTCGCAGCCCGGTCGTAGGCAGGGCCGCCGTCGGGGTCGCTGCCGCAGATGCCGCTGATGGTCGCGACCACCGACAGGTCGGACTGGCGGAGGACGAAGCCGACATCGGTCTTCCCGACGACGAACACCTGGCCGCCGGGCAGCAGCACGGGGTTCCCGGTGCCGAGGTCGTCGTCGGCGCCCGCGGTCGTGTCCTTGAAGGCGGCGAGCGGCTTCAGGTCAGGTGAGAGCTTGACGACGCTCTCCGCATATCGGACTGTGTCGGGGCCGCCCGATGGCGGGTCCGGGTTCGAGTTGCCGGTCGACACGTAGAGGTTCCCGGCGCCATCCACCGCCGGCGCGCCGCCGCCCTGCCAGATCGCGCCGCCGTGGCCGTCCGGGGCCGCCTCGAAGGAGACGAGGCCGGGTGCGCCGATCTCATTCACGCCGACGACCCAGCCGTGGTACGTGCCGCAGTCGCCGTCGTTGCCGCCGTACGAGACGTAGACACGGCCGTTCGCGACGGCGAGCGACGCGCGCTGAAGGAGGTGGACCGGGTCCTCACCCGCGGGGAGGGGCGGATCGACCGGCTCCGTTAGCACGACCCGGCCGGTGGCGGGGTCGAATCCCTCCAGCTGGTGATGCACCGCACCTCCACCGGTGCTCACCTCGCCGACGACGAAGACCGTTCCACTCGCCGGGTCGACGGCGGGCGTACTGGTGATACCGAGGGGGTCGATGTTCCCGCAGCCGGCGACCGATCCGACGTCGGTCAGCGGCTTCCCGAGAGAGGCCGACCACACGATGTTCCCGTTGCGCGGGTCGAGCGCGACCACGCGGTTCGTCTCGGTGGCCGCGAACACGCGGCCGCCTGCGACCACAGGCTGCCCGAAGACCGCGCCGCCGAGATCCGCGGACCAGGCCCGCGTGAGGGATGCGAGCGACGCACCGGCGACCACGGCCCCGGTGCGCGAGGGGTCGGCATGGTACGAGGACCAGGCCGTGATGCCCGGGACCGCGACGGCGACGGGGGTGGGAGACGCGGACGGGGTCGGACGGGAGGGCGGCGGCGCGCTCGGCGCACGCGAGGCCGGGGGCGGATGAGGCCCGGATGCCGTACATCCAGCCAGGGCCAGGACACCCGCCACCGCGACCGCCACCAGGCGAGCCGGGGTGCGACCACCGGACCCCCGCCTCCCGCGGTACATGGCATCAGCGTACGCCGCAGGCCGGAACCGGACCACTCGGACCGGCCGCCGGCCTCCCCGTGGGCCAGCCCGACCATCTCGTCGATGACGTCGCGACAGCGAAGGAGATTCGAACCGGTACCGTTCGAATCTCCTTCACTACTGCCATTCGAAGGAGATTCGACACCCGATCTCCTTCGATAGCTCCCCGCGGAGGGGGCCGACCGGCCGAGTCGCTTGGCGTCTAGTCGAGGAAACGTGACACGAACTTGCTTTGCGTCGCCCACTGTTCTTTAATCTGCGTATGGATGCAGATAAGGCGATATGCGGTCGTCTCCCGGACAGTCAGTTCGTCGAGCTCGCCGTCGAAGTGTTCGGGATGCTCGCGGACGCGACGCGCGTCCGGATCGTGCTCGCCCTGAAGGATGCGGGGGAGCTGTCGGTGAACCATCTGGCGGACATCCTCGACAAGCAGCCGTCCGCGGTGTCGCAGCACCTGGCCAAGCTCCGCCTGGCGCGCATCGTCTCGACCCGTCAGGACGGCCAGCGCGTGTTCTACAAGCTCGAGAACGAGCACGCGAGCCGCCTGGTGACGGATGCGATCTTCCAGGCCGAGCACTCCCTGGGCGGAACCCCGCGGCACCACCATGCGGAGGCTGCTGCAACCGAGGAGGCCGCCTCATGAGTGGGACGCACATCCACCCGCACGACGACCACGATCACTCCCATGAGCACGAGGATCACCACCACGATCACGATCACGATCACGATCACGACCACCCCGACGACCACCACCACGATCACCTCCACCCGCACCCGCACGGCGGCGTGAAGGGTTTCCTCTACGACCTCTTCGTCCCGCACACCCACGACGCCGCCGACTCGGTCGATGACGCTCTGGAGGCCAGCAAAGCGGGCGTCACCGCGGTGAAGGTCTCGATGTTCATCCTGCTCGGCACGACGCTCCTCCAGCTGGGCTTCGTGCTCTTCACCGGGTCCGTCGCGCTGCTGGCCGACACCATCCACAACTTCGCGGACGCTCTGACCGCGGTCCCGTTGTGGATCGCCTTCGTCCTCGGCCGCCGCCTCGCCACCCGGCGCTACACCTTCGGGTACGGGCGGGCCGAGGATCTCGCCGGTCTGTTCATCATCTTCGTCGTGGCCCTCTCGGCGGTGATCGCCGGATGGGAGGCGATCGACCGGTTCGTGCATCCCCGTCCCGTGGAGAACGCGGGGTGGCTGATCGTCGCCGGTCTGATCGGGTTCGCCGGCAACGAGCTCGTCGCCATCTACCGCATCCGCGTGGGCCGGAAGATCGGCTCCGCGGCGCTGGTGGCCGACGGCGTGCACGCCCGCCTCGACGGCATCACCTCGCTGTCGGTCGTGCTGGGGGCTATCGGCGTCCTCCTCGGCTTCCCGCTCGCCGACCCGATCATCGGTCTGCTGATCGCGATCTCCATCCTGGTGCTCCTGTGGGGCACGGTGAAGGCGGTGGGTGCACGCCTCATGGATGCCGTGGACCCCCAGCTGATCGAGCGCGTCGAGCGTGGCCTCGAGAGCGTCGACGGCGTCACCGGGGTCGTCGGCGTGAAGCTGCGCTGGGCCGGTCACCGCCTCCTCGGGTCGGCCATCGTCACCACCGACGCGGTGAGCCTCCACGACGCCGGCCATGTGGCCGAGCGCGCGTCGGAACGCGTCCGCCGCGAACTGCGCACCCTCGACGACTTCGTCGTCACCCCGGTCTCGCCGGACCACTGACCGCGCCCGCGGCCGCAGGGCAGGAGTGCTGCCCGGGTCACCCGCCGCTCTGCGCGTACGGCAACTGCCCGACCGTGTCGTTCGCGAGAGCGGCGCCGACCGCGGCCGTGCCCGCGGGGTCGACGTTGACGATCGACTGCCCATCGGACGACGTCCCCGTCCCGTCGGTCGGGAGGGTGAACGAGTGGATGCTGCTGGATCCGCTGAGCCGCATGCTGGCCGCGAGGGCGAGCATCGTCGGGAGGTCGAACTGCTGATCGACGCTGACGTAAGAGCCGGCCGTGGATGCGAACGAGATGAGCGCGGCGGGGTTGGCCAGGACGGACCGGCTCATCAGCGTCGTGGCGAATCCGCGGAGCAACGCTTGCTGGTCCGCGACGCGCTGGTAGTCCGCGGTCGGGAACGCGTAGCGCTCGCGGGAGTAGGCGAGGGCCTGGTCGCCGTCGAGGTGGTTCATCCCCTTCACGAAAGTGTAGTGCGGGGACTTGACGGTCGTGAAGGCGACCGGGCTGTCCACATCCACTCCGCCGATCGCGTCGGTGATCTCTTTCAGGCCCCCGAAATCGATGATGGCGACGTGGTCGATCCGGACGCCGAGCAGCTGTTCGACGGTCTGGATCGTCAGCGGGGTTCCGCCCCAGGCGAGGGCCGCGTTGATCTTGGCCGTGCCGTTGCCCGGGATGGAGACCCACAGGTCGCGCATGATCGAGATGACGTAGACGTTCTTGCGGTCGGCGTCGATGTGCACGAGCATCATCGTGTCCGATCGCTGATTCGTCACGCCCGTCTGCCCGACTTTCGTCGGCGCACCGCGCGAGTCGGAGCCGAGAAGCAGGATGCTCTCCGCACTGGTCGGGGCGGGAGCAGGTCGGGTGGTCGCGGGCGGGAACGCGTGCGGGATGCGCGTCACGTGCGAGTCGAACGTGGTGGCGACGCTTCCGGCGTAGAGGGCGCCGGTACCGACCAGCGCGGCGATCGTGAGGGCGGTGGCGGCGATCAGAGCGGTCACGGCCACAAGCCACGGACTGGTGTGCCGATGGGAGGGAGCATGCGCGATGTGCCAAGCCATTTCCGTGCCCCGCGTGGTGCAGGAGCCGATCACCCCCTCCATGAATCGCGTTATGTGAGAATTGCTCACTTGAGCCGAGTGTACGTCCGCTTTCCCGTTCTATCCCCCTTAATGCGGACATATTTGTACCCCAGTTCGGGGGAGGACTTCAGACGTCGGCTCACCGCAAAAAAACGGAGCAGTTCTCGCACCGACGGGCGCGCTAACGCCTCCCTTTCCGGCGCTCGCGGGTCGCTCCGCCGGTAGTTCCTCCGTTTCCGACACTCGCCAGCCGCACTCCAGAACGGCCGCGGCGGTCACGCCGACGATGGGGGATCGTCGCCGTCGGCCTGCTCATCGCCGTCGGCCTGCTCATCGCCGCCTTCCTCGACCGCCACGAGGAGGATGCCCACGACGAGGAGGCGTGAGGGCGCCTCCCGGCCAGCAATACCTCTCGAGGTGGATGCCGGCGCCGGTCGGCAGGTGCATCCTGAACCGCATGTGGGTTCATCGGACTGTGTTCGCCGTCGCCGCCTACGTCCTGTTCGCGCTGGCGCTGGGAACCGTGTACTTCGTCGTGCAGCATGACGGCCGGAACGCAGTCGAGGACGGCCCGCGAGCGCTGCTCTCCGCGGCGGACACCAGCGGTCAGCCGGACCACCTCGATCTATCCGGCTACCAGGGAGTCTTCTGGATGCGGTACGACGCGGGCGACCGGCCCGCCGGCGGGAACGGTTACCTTCACGGGGCGCTCGCCGCTGTCCCTCGTGGCGTGCTGGACGACGCCCGTCGCAGCGGTGAGGATGCGGTCACCTGGCAGCCGGCGGAGGGGCTGCGGTTCGCGATCGTGGCCCAGCCGCAGCGGGGTGGGGATGTCGTGGTGGCCGGACAGTCGCTCCAACGGACCGAGCTGCGCGCCTCCCAGACGCTGATCGTCATCGTGCTCGCCCTCCTGGGCGGGCTGGTCGTCGCCGGCGCCGCGATCGGGGTGGATGCGGTGGCCTCAGCCGCCGCCACTCGAGCCTCCCGCTGATCCGTCCCCGCGCCCGTCCCAACGCGCGACTGCGCCACTTCGGAACATCCGCGGGTGCGCGAGCAGCAGCAGACGTAACGAACACCCGCACTCGCTGCCGGACCGGCCGGCCACGAGACCGGGCCAGCCCCTACTTCCGCCTCACGGCGTAGCGGTGCTCCGGCCGTCCGGTCGCGCCGTAGCGGAGCTCCAGCCGCAGGACATCGCTCTGCTCCAGCTGCGTGAGCGCCCGCTGCGCGGTGGCACGGCTGACCCCGATGGCGGCGGCGACGTCGCTCGCGGAGATGCTGCCCCCGCTGCCTGCCACCGTGTCGTACACGGCCTGGAGGGTGGGCGCCAGGCGGCGCAGGGACTCGGTCTGCGCGGCGGGGGCCGAGCGCAGCAGCTCGAAGAAG
The DNA here is from genome assembly GCF_056755275.1 of Leifsonia sp. HAY1-4F. Taxonomy (NCBI): domain Bacteria; kingdom Bacillati; phylum Actinomycetota; class Actinomycetes; order Micrococcales; family Microbacteriaceae; genus Leifsonia; species Leifsonia sp. HAY1-4F. The sequence continues at coordinate 3,811 of NZ_JBNDHX010000100.1, read as the reverse complement.
CGGTCGATGTCCTGCTGGGTCGCCTCCGCCGGGAACTCGGCGAGGTCGGTCTGGGCCTTCCGGAAGGCGGCCAGCCGGTCGGCGAGCTCGGCGAAGCCGAACGGCTTCACGAGGTAGTACAGCGCGCCGAGCTGCACGGCGCGGCGCACGGTGGCGAGGTCGTTGGCGGCAGAGATGACGATGACGGCCGGCGGGAGCGGCTCGGCGAGCAGCTTGCGGATCACCTCCAGCCCGTCCTCGTCCGGGAGGTAGATGTCCATCAGGACGAGGTCCGGGTGGAGCGCCGCCGACTGGCTGAGCGCCTCCGCTGCCGTGTGCGCCTCGCCGACGACGCGGAAGCCGGAGGTGGCATTGACGAAGTCGACGTGGACGCTCGCGACGCGGAAGTCGTCGTCGACGACGAGGACGGTGAGCTCGTCGCTCATCGGACCACCTCCTTGTGCGCCGACGCGACGCGCGGAAGCACGACGGTGAAGGTGGCGCCGTGGTCGCAGGATACCTCGACGGTGCCGCCCAGCTTCGTGACCGTCCGGTGCACCAGCGAGAGGCCCAGCCCGTGGTGCCGCTGGAGCGTGCCGCGCTTGGTCGTGTAGCCGTTCTCGAAGATCCGCGGGATGTCGCTGCTCTCGACCCCGGGGCCGTTGTCGGTGACGCGCGCAGTCAGCTGCTCCGGCGATTCGATGACACTGACGACGACCCGTCGTGGGCCGGGGGAGCCGGTGAGGGCGTCGAAGGCGTTGTCGATCAGGTTGCCGAGGATGGTCGTCAGCGCCTGCACGCGGTCCGGCGCCTCCCCGAGGTCGGTGGCAGGATCGATGACCAGTTCGATTCCGCGCTCATTCGCCTCGGCGGCCTTGCCGAGCAGCAGCCCGATGATCATCGGGGCGCCGATGTGGGTGCGGAGGGTCGTGTCCAGATCGGCCGTCGTGCCGCGGATCTCGTCGAGGTACTGACGGGCGTCCTCCGTCCGGCCGAGCTCCAAGAGGCCGGAGACGGCATGCATCCTGTTGGCGAACTCGTGCTGCTGGGCGCGGATGGACTCGGTGAAGCTGCGCTCTCCGTCCAGCTCGCGAGTCAGCCCGGTCAGCTCGGTGCGGTCTTGCAGCGTGACCACCGCGCCGTGCTGCCGGCCGCCGATCGAGACCGGCATCCGGTTGACGACGAGCACGTAGTCGTCCGTCACGGCGATGGCGTCCTTGACCGCACTGGTCCCGGTGAGCGTCTCGCGGATGGGCGTGGCAGCGAGCACATCCTCCAGATACTGGCCGCGCGCGCCCTCCGGGAGGTGGAGCAGCCGCTGGGCCTCGTCGTTCACCACGGTGATCCGGCCGGCCGGGTCGATCGCGATGACGCCCTCCCGGATGCCGTGCAGCGTCGCCTCCCGCTCCTGCAGGAGGCGGGCGATCTCATCCAGTTCGAGCCCGAACGTGCGGCGCTTGAGCAGGCTGGCGAGCACGAAGGAGGCGAGCGCGCCGATCAGGAGGACGACCGCCACCCACGCGGCGTACACGGGCAGCTCGGACAGCAGCTCGCTGCTGACGCTGCTCTCGAGGATGCCGACCGAGACCTCGCCGACGATCTTCCCGTTCGTCCCGTAGAGGGGCACGCGCGCGTTCGCGTTCACGCCGGTGGAGCCGGGGTCGGTGCCGAGGTGCACCTTGCCGTCGGCCGCGACGACCTGCTCGGAGACCTTCTGGCCGATCAGTGCGACGTTGGGATGCGAGTGCCGCACGCGGTTCATGTCGATGACCACGACGTAGGCCGCGCCCGTGCTGCCGGAGGTCTGCGACGCCAGCGACTGCACGGTGCTCGCGCACTCCGGCCCGCCGGAGGTCATGCACGCCCGGATCTCGGGGATGCCCGCGAAGGTCTGGGCGATCCCCGCCGCCCTCGCCTGGTAGTCGGTGTCGAGGTTGCTGCGCGCCGTCTGCGCGAACAGGACGAAACCGATCGCCATGGAGGCGGTGAGGATCGCCACTTGAGCCAGCAGGATCTGGCTCGACAGTCGCCTGATCCGTCGTCGCATCAGGCAGATTGTTTCACCCCTGGCCGTGGATAGCACGTGAGCAGAACGCACAAAACCTTCCGCAACGCGCAGAACGGAGCGAATGGCGCACAAGCGAGACAGGCGCTTGCGGCGGGCGCACCATCGAGGGACAGACACGAAAGACAGAGAGGTCTTCGAAATGGGTGAACACCGACCCCAAGAATCAGCCGGATCCTCAGGCACCGGCACTCCCGCCCGCATCGACATCGTCGGGCTGACCAAGCGGTTCCTCACGCCGAAGGGCGAAACCTTCACGGCCATCCGCGATGTCTCGCTCACGGTCGAGCCCGGTCAGTTCTGCGCGATCGTGGGCCCGACCGGCTGCGGCAAGTCGACGACGCTCGCTCAGGTCTCGGGTCTCGAGCACCCGAGCGCCGGATCCGTCAGCGTCGGCGGGCGCCTCGTCGAGGGCGTCACCAGCGGCGTCAGCTACATGTTCCAGTCGGACTCCCTCTTCCCCTGGAAGACGGTGCTGGCGAACGTGATGATGGGCCCGATCCTGCTCGGCACCCCGAAGAAGGAGGCGACCGAGCTCGCGATGGACTGGCTCCGCCGCGTCGGACTGTCCGGCTTCGAGGACCGCTACCCCCACCAGCTCTCCGGCGGGATGCGGAAGCGCGTCTCCATGGCGGCCGCGCTGATCAACAACCCGCGCATCCTGCTCATGGATGAGCCGTTCGGCGCCCTGGACGTCCAGACCAAGGCGATCATGCAGACCGAGCTGCTCCAGCTGTGGGAGGACCTGCGTCCGTCCGTGCTGTTCATCACGCACGACCTGGATGAGGCCGTCGCCCTCTCCGACAAGGTCGTCATCATGACCAGCAGCCCCGGAACCGTCAAGGACGTCTTCGACGTCGACCTGCCTCGCCCGCGCGGCGATGTGCAGCAAATCCGCCACGAGGAGCGATTCCTCGATATCCAGGGGCGCATCTGGGAGTCGCTTCGCGACGAAGTCACCCGCGCCTACCAGAGCACAGCAGGAGCGGCAGCGTGACCACCATGACCACGACACAGAAGGCGCCGCGAAGCGGCGTCGCCGACAAGCGCGAGATCGACATGCAGGCCGCCGGCCGGCGAGCCCACACCCGGCGTACGACCTGGATCTGGGTCGGCCGGATCGGGGCGGCCGTCCTGGTCCTCGGCGGATGGCAGTGGTTCACCGCCGCCGGCTGGGTCGACAAGTTCTTCTACGGACAGCCGTCGGGCATCTGGGACAGCCTGGTGCACCTCTTCACCGTCGGCACGGCGTTCGGCACCATCTGGGAGAACCTCTGGATCACAGTCCAGGAGGCGTTCCTCGGCTTCCTCCTCGGAACCGTCACCGGAGTCGTGTTCGGAATCCTGCTCGGTTCGAGCCGCTACCTGGCCTCCGTCTTCGGTCCGTACATCAAGATCCTCAACTCGATCCCTCGTATCGTCCTCGGGTCGATCTTCATCGTCGCGTTCGGCCTCGGAGTCTTCCCCAAGGTGCTCCTCGCAGCCGTCCTCGTCTTCTTCGTCGTCTTCTTCAACGCCTTCCAGGGCGTCCGGGAGGTCGACCAGAACCTGGTGGCGAACGTCCGCGTCCTCGGAGCCTCGCCGTTGCAGGTGGCCCGGCACGTGACCATCCCGTCCGCGATGACGTGGATCATCGCCAGCCTCCACACCGCCTTCGGGTTCGCGATCATCGGTGCGCTCGTCGCGGAGGTGCTCGGCGCACAGCACGGCGTCGGACTGATCATCAGCCAGGCGCAGGGCAACTTCGATCCCGACACCGTCTTCGCC
>NZ_JBNDHX010000099.1:0-14187 GCF_056755275.1 Leifsonia sp. HAY1-4F | reverse complement strand
AGAGTGGACACCGTGGACGCGTCACAAAAGCCGAGGATCCATCGCAAGCGGCCCCTCGAGTACGTCTCCTGGGCGGTGTTCATTCTCCTGGCGGCCGGCCTGGCTTACTCGCTCACCACCAACCCGAACTATCAGTGGAACGTGGTCGCTCAGTACTTCACGTCCGAGTCCATCCTCCGGGGCCTGGGACTCACGCTGGTCCTGACCGCTGTGTCCATGCTGCTGGGGACGCTCATCGGCCTGCTCGTCGCAGTGATGCGTGCATCCTCGATCCGTCCCATCATGCTCGCCGCATCCGCCTACATCACGTTCTTCCGAGGCACGCCCGTGCTGGTCCAGTTGATCTTCTGGTTCAACCTGGCCGCGTTGTATCCGCACCTGGCGATCGGGATCCCGTTCACGAATGTTTCGCAGACGATCGACGTGAACCAGATCATGAGCGCCACCACGGCGGCGATCATCGGCCTCTCCCTCAATGAGGCCGCCTACATGGCTGAGATCATCCGCGGCGGGTTCACCTCGGTGGGGAAGGGGCAGCTCGAAGCCGCCGACTCACTCGGGATGAGCGGGATGACGAAGCTGCGGAAGATCATCATTCCGCAAGCCATGCCGGCGATCATTCCAGCCACCGGCAATCAGGTGATCGGGATGTTCAAGGAGACATCGCTGGTCAGCGTGCTGGGGGTGGCGGAGCTCTTGGAGAGCGCCCAGCTGATCTACGCGCGGACCTACCAGACCATCCCCCTCCTGATCGTCGCCTGCCTGTGGTACCTGGCGATGACGCTCCTGTTGAGCTACCCGCAGTCTCTGATCGAGAAGCGGTACTCGCGGTCCACCGCTGCGATCGGGCGAACGATCATGCCGACGGAGCCTGCCCAGATTGGTGAAGGAAAATGAGTGAACTCGGCACCGTCCACGTGCGCGCGCTTCGCAAGTGCTTCGGCGAAAGAACAGTGCTTCAGTGCATCGATCTGGATGTCGCGTCCGGCGAGATCTGCTGCATCATCGGCCCGAGCGGTTCGGGAAAGTCGACGCTGCTGCGCTGTATCGATGGGCTCGAATCCATCGACTCCGGTGTCCTCCGCGTCAATGGTGAGGATCTCGGATATTACGAGACCCCGAACGCGTATCACGCGCTCAACCCGAAGCAGGTCGCACGACAGCGGACGCAGATGGGAGTCGTCTTCCAGCAGTTCAACCTGTTCCCGAACATGACGGCGGCCGAGAACGTCATGTCCGGCCCCGTGCTGGTCAAGGGAGCCAGTAAGAAGGAATCCCGCGTTCGGGCCACGGAGCTTCTCGCCAGTGTGGGGCTCAGGGGACTCGAGGGACACTATCCGTCGCAGCTCTCCGGCGGCCAGCAGCAGCGGGTCGCGATCGCGCGGGCTCTCGCGATGGATCCGAGCGTCATGCTGTTCGACGAGCCGACGAGTGCTCTCGACCCCGAGTGGGTCGGCGAAGTGCTGGCCGTGATGCAAGACCTCGCAGAGCGCGGTATGACGATGCTGATCGCCACCCACGAGATGGGATTCGCTCGTGAGGTCGCCGACACCCTGATCTTCATGGACGGCGGGGTCGTCGTCGAGCGGGGCGACGCGCGCGAGGTGATCACGAATCCCAAGGAGCCGCGAACGAAGCAGTTCCTGAGGATGGTGCTGTAGTGAACGACGGACAGCTCGCGGTCGTCGGCGTGGGCAGCATCGGGAGCATGGCACTGTGGCAGGCTTCCCAGCTCTCGCAGTCCGTCGTGGGGTTCGAGGCGGAAAGCCCGGGCCATCCGCGGAGCGCGGTAGGCGGCGACACGAGGTTGTTCCGCATGACCTACCGGGGCGAGAACAACTACTACCCGATCCTTCAGCGCGCGCGTGCCCTGTGGAGCGAGCTTGAAGCGGAGTCGTCGCAGAACATCCTGACGCGGTGCGGTGGGCTCTCCATCGGCTCACCGGACGAGCTGTACATCCCGCAGCTCCTCGAATCGATCCGGCGCACCGGCGCGCCGCACGAGATCCTCGACCGGGACCAGATGGCGCAGCGGTATCCGCAGCACAACCTCCGGGAGGGGGAGTGCGCGGTCTTCGACGCTGAAGCGGGCTTCCTCCGCACCGATCGCGCTGTCCTCGCCGCCCTCGATGTCGCCCAGGCCAACGGTGCGACGGTCCTGCGCCACACCGCTGTGGACGAAATCCGCGAAGTCGCGGACGGAGTGGTGGTGAGCTCGGGGACGTCGTCGTGGACGTTCGATCGGGTGATCGTCGCCGGTGGCGGATGGTCGACGACCCTGCTTCCGGACGGATTACGCCAGTGGGTGCGTCCTCGCCGTTCCTATCTCTCCTGGTTCGCGGCGCGCGATGCCACGCAGTTCGTTCCCGAACGCTTCCCCATCTTCATCCGGATCTCCGGCGATCGATCCCTTTACGGGGCTCCGACCGTGGACAGCGTGACGGTCAAAGCCACGCTCGACGGGCGCAGCTCCCCGACCGCGGATGCCGCCTCGGTGCCGAGGGAGCTCACGCCTGAGGAGATCGCCGAGACGACGGACACGGTCGCCGAGTTCCTGCCCGGCCTGATCCCCGACATCGTCCGGTCGGACGCCTATCCGGATCTCTTCTCGGAGGACGACGCGGCCCTCCTGGGGACTGTGAGCTCCAGCCCGCGCATCTATTACGCGACAGGCTTCTCCGGCACCGGCTTCAAGATGTCGTCGGCGTTCGGCGCGATGGCTGCCCGGGAGGCTCTGTCCGGGTCCGAAGAGCCCGGCTTCGACTTCCTCCGGCCGGATCGGTTCCTGAGTCGGACAGGGGTCGGCCAGGAGAGAGGGCTGTGATGAGCGCCGCCCCGGAGCGCAGGGTCGCTCTCGTCACGGGTGGCAATCGGGGCATCGGACGGGAGATCGCCCGGCAGCTCTGCGCGCGTGGACTCCACGTCATCGTGGGGGCCAGGAGCGCGTCCGACGGTGACAACTCGGCGCGCGGTCTCGAGGAGCTGGGATTCAGTAGTTCAGCGGTCGAGCTGGATGTGACCGAGCCGGATTCGATCCGCCAGGCCGTTCGTGCGACCGTCGGCGAGTTCGGCCGGATCGATGTGCTGGTGAACAACGCCGGCATCGCGATCGATGGTCCAGGCCATCGGCCTTCAGAGCCGGATTTCGACACGATCGGAACGACTCTGGAGACCAACCTGGTCGGCGCGTGGGCCTGTGCGGGCGCCGTGGCACCTCACATGCGCGCCGCCGGCTACGGGCGGATCGTCAACATGTCGAGCACCATGGCCTCCCTGGAGTTGACCGCCGACAGCGAGTCTCCGGCCTATCGCATCTCCAAAGCAGCGCTGAACATGTTGACCGTGGTCCTTGCAGCCGACTTGCGCGAAGCCGGCATCCTCGTCAACGCGGCCTCGCCCGGATACACCCGGACCCGGATGAGCCCGAACGCGACGAGAACAGTGGAGTCGGGAGCCGACACCCCCGTCTGGCTGGCCACCCTGCCCGCGGACGGCCCCTCTGGGGGCTACTTCTACGACCGCTCACCGCTGCCCTGGTGACGGATCCTTTCGAGCGCACACGATGGAGCACGAAGAGCATGCCGAACGCTGACGTACTGAAGGACATCGAGACGCCTGCCGTCGTGATCGACCTCGACGTCGTGGATGCGAACATCCAGCGGATGCAGGCGGCCATCGGCAGCAGGGGCGTCGGCCTTCGCCCGCACGTGAAATCCCATAAGTCGGTGAACCTCGCGCGACGCCAGCTGGAGGCTGGAGCTGTCGGGATCACGGTCTCGAGCGTCGGGGAGGCGGAAGTATTCGCCGAGGCGGGCGTCGACGACATCTTTCTGGCCTATACGATCTGGGCCGGCTCGGCGCGTCGTGCTGAGCGGATTCTGAACCTTCACGAGCGGGTGCGGTCCTTTTCCGTCGGGGTGGATTCGGCAGCGGGAGCAGAACAGCTGGCCGCTGCGACCCGACCCTCGCAGCGGGCGTTGCGCGTGCTCGTGGAGATCGACAGCGGGGCGCACCGCACCGGAGTGCGCCCGGAGGACGCCGGCGCCCTCGCGGCCGAATGCCTGCGTCTCGGTCTCGACGTCGCCGGCATCTTCACGTACGCCGGCCATGCCGGGAGATCGAAAGAAGCACGCGTCAACGGCGCGGCAGACGAGATCGATGCCGCCGAACGTGCCATCGCCTCTTTTACGGCGAAGGGCATCCCGGTAAGAACGGTCAGTGCAGGCTCCACTCCGACAGCGCTCTTCTCCGCACAGGCGCCGGTCACGGAGTCACGGCCCGGTGAGTACATCTTCAACGACGCCGACAACCTGCGCCTCGGCACGTGCGAGAGTCTCGCGGATGTCGGCCTTCACGTCGCCACCACGGTGGTCAGTACCGCCGTCGACGGCCAAGTGATCATCGACGCGGGAACAAAGACCCTCGGCAGGGAGGGCAACGTCGATAAGGGATTCGGACTGGTTCCCTCGCTCCCCGGAAGCTCCCTCCGGCTGCTCAACGAGCACCACGGATACCTCTCGATCCCCGACGGCGTGAAGCGCCCTGCGGTGGGCGACGTCCTGACCGTTGTGCCGAACCACGCCTGCCCGGTGGCCAATCTCTTCGATGAGTACATCGTGATCGCAGATGGTGCCCCAGTGGATCGATGGCCCGTGGACGCGCGGGGCCACCTCTCGTGAACGCGGTAACCCCAACACGATCGGAAGCGGAAGATTGACGAAATTCATTCCTCACATCGAAGGTGTGCAGCCGGGCCACGATTCCTATTCCCAGGTCGTGGAGGCCGGCCAGCTGGTCTTCCTCGCCGGTCAGGTCGGCAGCGTGGGTGGGAGACCGGAGACCTACCCCGTCGATTTCGCGGCGGAGGTGCGTGCTGCCTTCGCCAGCGCTGCCGACCTGCTCTCCGCGGTCGGGCTCGGACTGGAGTCCGTGGTGAGGTGCGTCATCTACCTCACCGACTTCGCGGACTTCCCCGAGATGGACCGGATCTTCCGCGAACTCTTCCCCACCGACCCGCCTGTTCGCGCCACCGTCGGCGTAGACGCCTTGGCTCGTGACTGCCGATTCGAAGTGGAGATCACGGCAAGCCGTCCCGGGGAGCCGGGTCCCGACTCGGGACAGCGGCGTGCAACGCGAAGCACGGGAGAAGCATGACGACACGTGAAGCGGACGTAGCGATCGTCGGTGTCGGCTCGATGGGAAGCATGGCGAGCTGGCAACTCGCCTCCCGCGGCCTTCGGGTCATCGGAGTCGACCGGTTCTCGATCCCGGGCCCCTTTTCCGCCTACGCCGGGGAGTCGCGCATCTTCCGCAAGGTGTACGTGGAAGGAGCGCACTACACACCCATCCTGCAGCGGGCACAGGATCTGTGGCGTGAGCTGGAGAAGGTCAGCGGGACCCGGCTGCTCAACCCGACCGGTGCCGTCACGATCTATGACGAGCACAATCCGGCGCTGGCCTCGCTGATGGCGGCCGCGGACGAGCGTGGACTCTCGCACGAGCTCCTCCGGGGAGAAGACGCCAGAGCACGCTATCCCGAGCATGTCATCCGCGACGGGGATGTCACGGTGTTCGATCCCGAAGGAGGCTGGCTGAACTCAGAACGGGCCGTGACTGCCGCCCTCATGGAGGCTTCACGGCTGGGCGCCACGTTCCTGGGAGGCCGGAAGGCGCACAGTGTCGAGGCGTACGGCGACCGGTACATCGTCCGGACCGATCACGAAGAAATCATCGCCTCCCGCGTGCTCGTCTCCCCGGGGAACGGTGGGCGAGCAGTGTGCACGGAACTCGGCGTTCACCTCTCCGTTCTGCCGCAGGTGCTGACCTGGTTCCCTGCTGTGGACCCGGCTGCATTCTGCAGGGAGGACATGCCCGTCTTCCTCCGGAGGGCGGAGGAAGCCGGGCGGTCCGACAGAGCCCAGTTCTACGGGTTCCCGAGCGCTGACGGCTGGACCGTGAAAGTCGTCGCGAGCATGTTCCTGGATGAGGTCGAGTCGATGGAAGAGCCTCCGGCGTGGGATCCCCGACATCTGGACACCATCCGGGCATGGGTCGGAGAATTCCTTCCCGGACTCATTCCGGACCCCGTGAGGGTCGCCACCTGCGCGGACGGTCATTCACCGGACGCGACCGGACTGGTCGGCGCAGTGCCCGGAATGGAGGGTGTCGTCGTCGCGGCCGGCTTCTCCGGCCACGGCTTCAAGATGGCCTCTGCCCTGGGAGCGATCGCGGCCGACCTCCTCCTGGACGGGACAACGGCCACCGACATCGGTTTCATGAATCCCGCCCGATTCCTCGGAGCAGACACGCGACTCCGGTCGCTGGCTCTGAGCTGAGAGAAGTACGGGGTCCGGGCCCCCAAGCGTTCAACAGACTGCACCCCCTCCCGAGAACACGAGATAACGAAAGCGGACACATCATGACAGACACGAACTTCCGGCCGAAATACATCTCCTTCGATGTCTACGGCACCCTGATCAACTGGGACACGGACCCCACCACCCGCCGCCTCCTCGCAGGCCGCCTGCCGGAAGAGCAGTGGCCCACATTCAAGAAGGTGTTCCGCGGGTACCGGTACGACGAGGTCTGTGGCGACTACAAACCGTACGAGCAGATCCTGCAGAATTCGTTCGACCGGGTGTGCGCGTTCTTCGGGATCGGGCCGACACCGGGCGCGGGCGCCGAGTTCGCAGAGGCTGTACGCAGCTGGGGTGCCCACGATGACGTGCCGGCTCCGCTGAAGCTCATGGGCGACAACTACAAGCTGGTCGCTCTGTCGAATGCGGACGACAGCTTCCTCGACATCAGCATCCCGAGGCTCGGCGCGCAGTTCCACGCCGTGTTCACCGCGGAGCAGGCCCAGGCCTACAAGCCGCGCTACCAGGCCTTCGAGTACATGCTCGACACCTTGAACGCCAAGCCGGAGGACTTCCTGCACATCTCCTCGCACACGAGGTACGACCACATGCCGATGCACGACATGGGCTTCAGGAACCTGGTCCTGCTGGACCGCGCGTGTGATCCCATCACCCCGGGCTACGACTACGTCACCCTGAACTCCCTAGACGAGGTCAACAAGCGCCTCGGTCTCTGAGGCGCACTCGACCCGGGAGTCTGAAGGAGATTCGAACGGATCGCGTTCGAATCTCCTTCAGTACTGCCATTCGAAGGAGATTCGACACCCGATCTCCTTCGCAAACGTGGCCCGACGGCTACAGCGGGGATCGGCGGCCACACCGCCTCACCCCGCGTTCACAACCCATCGGGGAAATACAATTGGCGCACTCGAGCCGCACGGCGGTCGGAGTGCCCCACTCAAGCGAAGACCGCTGACAACCGCACTGCACACCACTTTCGAATGGATACGCATGACTCAGCCTCCGACCATCGCTCTCTTCACTGGTGACAGCATCACCGATGCCGGGAGGCGAACCGACCCTCGTGGACAACTCGGCGCCGGATACGTCCGACGGATCTCTGAGATGGCAGAAGCGGCCGCGGCTCCGCTCCGGGTGGTCAACACCGGCGTCGGAGGCGACCGGACCACGGAGCTTATTGCGCGCTGGTCGACCGACGTGATCGAGTGCCGGCCCGAGGTCCTCACCGTTCTCGTGGGTGTGAACGACATGTGGCGCCGGTATGACGCGTCGACCCCGACGTCTCCCGAGCAGTTCGAGGCGAACTACCGGCTCTTGCTCGATCGGGTGCGCAACGAGCTCGACCTCCAGCAGCTGGTCCTCATGGACCCGTTCGTCGTGCCGATCAGCGCGGATCAAGCCCACTGGTTCGAGGAGGACCTGAAGGCGAAGGTCGAGATCGTCAACGACCTCGCCACGCAATGGGACGCTGTCCACATTCCTCTCCACGAACTGTTCACCGCGAAAGCCGAGGAGTCCGGTCCTCACTCCGTGGTCGAGGATGGCGTGCATCCCACCGCCGATGGCCATGACCTCATCGCCCAGGCGTGGTGGCGATCCGTCGGACCGCGTTTCGCCTGACCGGGCTCAGCCGGAGGCGAGGGTGCGGAACCCGATCCATCCCCAGTAGACCCGGTGATGGGTGATCCGTCCGTCGGCGATGTCCATGACTTCGATCAGGTCGACCTGGTCGCCGTCAGGCGTCTCGCGCGGATACTCCCAGACGAGTTGCCGGCCGTTGGAGAAGAACAGCCCGGTCCGGTACCAACGGCCGAGACCATTCTCCGGTGCGTCGAATCCTCTGGCGAAGAAGTCACGGATGCTCGCGCGGCCGCGGAGCACCCCTGACCCCCTGTCGGCCGACGTCGCCCACACGAGCGGGCTCTCGAAGACGGCGTCCTCGGCGTAGAGGGAGGCCACGAGGTCGATGTCCTTGGTGGTGACGGCAGTGTGCCATTGCTCGTAGATGCGGGTCGTCTCCCCGCGGTCGTCGGTCACGGGTTCAACCTACCGGTGGCATCGGAGCACGTGTTCAGCGCGGCATCGGTGAAGATCCGATAGCCATCACGGCTGTCGTAGCCGTGGATCTCGCGGGTGTCGAGCGCATCCATATAGTCGAGAATCCGTTCTGTGATGAGTTGCCCGGGAACGAGGACCGGAAACCCGGGTGGGTAGGGGGTGACGAATCCCGCGGAGACGACGTCATGCCCGGCAGCGACCACCTTTCGAATGCCGACGCTGCTCAGGTGGGTGGTCGCTTCGGACCGGTACGCGAGGTAGAAGGCGGAGCGTACGTCTCCGATACGCCCGTCGGGGGAGAACGCCGGATGAAAGGCGCTGAAGTGCGGCAGCGCTGGAGTCTCGTTGCCGCGCCTCTGCGATCCTGAGGATTCTGCGCCGACGCCGCGCTGGTCGAGGTCTTCGGCGATCTTCACGAGCACCTCTATCAGGTACGCCACCGAGCTACGGCTGGTGCCGATGTTGGTCATCAGGAGGACGCTGCTCCGACTGGTCTTGTTGACCTGGATGCGATGCTGATCCATCAGGTAATGGTGCTTGAATGCGTCGCCGTCGATGCCCGTCGCGGAGATGTCGAGGGTGAGCCTGCTCGGGTCGATGACGAACTCGTCCTTCGCCCAGCGCTGGTCCCACCCGGCCAGGCCATCCTTGAGGGGGGCGTGACGGTGTCCTGAGGGTGCCGGCGGAAGCAGGTCGGGCTCGGCGAGGATGCGGAAGTAGCGGCGCAGAAGCGGGTGACGGGCAACGGTGCGGCGGATGGTGTTCGCAAGATCGACCTGCCGTTGGATCAGCGGGTACCCCTCGAGCTCCGCCTGGCGGCGTCCGATGTCCAGCGACGCAAGGATCTGGTAGTTGGGCGATGTGGAGGTGTGGGTCATGAACGCTTCCCGGAACGCGTCGGCGGTGCGCGTTTCGAAGTCCTGGTCGAAGATGTGGATCATCGAGCCTTGGCGAAGCGATGTCAGGGTCTTGTGGGTCGACTGCGTGGAGTACACCCGTATCCGGGCCCGTGCCGGATCCGGGTGGGTGCGATCGGCGTCCGCTTGTCTCCGGCCGATGTAGTCCGGGTCGGCGAATGAACGCTTCAGTTCCTGCGCCGCGTGCATCGCCGTCCTCTGCCGGTACACCGGATGAAACCGGGCGAATCCGAACCAGGCTTCATCCCACAGGAAGACCAGGTCGGGTTTGATGGCCAGACATGCCTCCATCACCCTGCGGGGGTCGTAGACGATGCCGTCGAACGTGCAGTTGGTGAGCGCGAGCATCGTGACCCGATCGAGCAGGCCGTCGTCCCGAAGCCGCCGGAGCTGCTCGGTGATCGCATCCGTCGCAACGGCGCCGTAGAGGGAGTGGGCACCGATCGAGTACGCCTCGAGATAGATCACGTGGGCGCCGGCGAGGACGAGGCCGTAGTGGTGGGACTTATGGCAGTTCCGGTCGACGAGGACGATATCTCCCGGCGCGATCACGGCTTGATGGACCACTTTGTTCGCCGTGGATGTGCCGTTGGTGACGAAGAAGGTGTGGCGGCTGCCGAACGCGCTACTGGCCCGCGATTGGGCGTCCCGGATGGACCCGTGAGGATCCAGGAGCGAATCCAGGCCGCCGGAGGTCGCCGATGTCTCAGCGAGGAGGAGGTTCATGCCGTAGAACTCCTCGAAATCGTTGATCCAGGGGGAGTTCCGCACCGATCCCGCGCGGGAGATCGGCATCGCGTGGAAGACGCCGCCGGGTTGGCGGGCGTAGTCCTGAAGGGCGGTGAAGAACGGGGTGCGATAGCGCTCCGCGATTCCACCGAGCAACGACAGGTGCAGGTCCAACGCGTCGGTCCTCGCGAAGATGCGCCGGAACTGTCCGTTGAGGGCGCCGGCAAGCGTTTCGAGAGCAGCGCCGGCGAGCAGGTAGAGGTCGATTTCGGGTCGCAGACACGCGATGGCAGCGGCGAGTGAGACGATTCGGTCGATCGGAGGTTGGTCGTCGCTGCACCGATCGGGGAGCCGGTGGCGCACGAAGTCTCTGAGCGAGGTCGACAGCCGCTGTTCGCTGCTGCTGGCGAAGCGAGGCGTGAGGATGCACGCCTGGATCGATGGGTTGATGATGAGGGCGACGAGGGCGTCTTCGGCCGTGCCGACGAAGTTCAATCGGTACGTGAAGGTGTCGCTCGGTCGTTGTTCCGACTCCAGCGCATCGACGAGTTTGCGGCGCTCCGCACTGGGTCCGCTGTCCAGTACCAGGACCTCGAACGGTAGTGCGCTCTGTGCGGGACCATCGTCGGGTTCCTTCGCATCGGAGAGCGCGTCCTGGTGGTGCCCGCGGCTGCTGCGCATGCTTTCGCCGAATTCTTCGACGCGGGCCACTGCTGCCGGGTACCTCCCGTTGGTGACGTCGTCGGCGAGTTCCCGCACGAACTGTTCCCCGGGGATCGCCCAGTACGGCTCGATCGCCTGGAGGAGTTCCACGTCGCGGCGCGCTTGGCCCGGCAGGCCGGTACCGGCGCCGGCCGCGTGCGTGTTCGCGAGTTGGGCGAGTACGTAGCCCAGGTGCTCCCAGGTGTCACGTCGGATGCGCCAGGCGCTTTCCGGGGTGCCGATCGGCGCCGAGATCGTGGCGATGGGTGTCGGAGTGGCAGGGTGGGATGTCACGGGTCTCTTTCGCGACGCTTGCGCGTTCACGCCAGCGTGGCGAGCTGGAGGCCGCTGGTGACGGCCTCTCCAGGCTCGACGAGGAGTTGCGCCAAGATCGCGTCGCGCGGTGCGAAGACCTGAGCCTCCATTTTCATCGCCTCGACGACCGCGACTGCTTCGCCTTGCGCCACATGGTCGCCTCGCTGCGCCAGCCACTTCACGAGCGACCCCGAGAGGGGCGCGCGAATGGCGTCGTCCGCGGCGTCTGCGGGGGGTTCGGCGGGTCTGGGTCCGGACGGATCGGCTGACTGGCTTCCCAGCGCCACGAGGTCCGCCGGCACGGTGATGGTGTGTTGACGTCCGTCGACCTCGATGGTGAACCGCCGGCGGGCGGACGCTTCGGCCGGCTTGCCGTGATAGTCGGGGGAGGCGGGCAGCCGGTCGGCGAAGTCCGTCTCGATCCAGCGGGTGTGGACGCGGAACTCGGTGGTCGCGGTGAAGTCGTCTCCCTCGAGGACTTTGCGGTGGAAGGGCAGCACGGTGGCGACGCCTTCGATCTGGAATTCGTCGAGGGCACGGCGGGCGCGGCGGATGGCTTCGGTGCGGTCCTTCCCTGTGACGATGAGCTTGGCGATGAGCGAGTCGAACTGTGGGACGACGATCGATCCGGTGGTCACGCCGGAGTCGACGCGGATGCCGGGGCCCGTGGGGACCTGGAAGAGGTCGATGCGTCCCGGCGACGGCAGGAAGCCCCGGCCGACATCTTCGGCATTGATCCGGAATTCGAGGCTGTGCCCGACCGGGGTGGGATGCTCGGTGACGGAAATCCGTTCGCCGGCCGCGATCCGGAACTGTTCGTGCACCAGGTCGAGTCCAGAGGTTTCCTCGGTGACGGGGTGTTCGACCTGCAGCCGGGTGTTCACTTCCAGGAAGGAGATCAGGCCGTCGGCGCTGACCAGGAACTCGACGGTCCCGGCGCCGACGTATCCCACGTCCTGTGCGATCGCGACCGCCGCGTCCACGAGCCGTGCTCGCTGATCCGGTGTCAAGAACGGGGCGGGCGCCTCCTCGATGAGCTTCTGGTGGCGTCGTTGCATGGAACAGTCCCGCGTTCCCGCGACGATGACGGTGCCATGACGGTCGGCGAGGATCTGCGCTTCGACATGGCGCGGGCGGTCGAGGTAGCGTTCGACGAAACACTCGCCCCGTCCGAACGCCGCCTCGGCCTCGCGGACGGCGGAGTCGAACGCTTCCGTCACCTCGTCCGCATGGTGAACGACTTTGAGGCCGCGACCACCGCCTCCGAACGCGGCTTTGATGGCGATGGGGAGCCCGTGCTCTTCCGCGAACCTGAGCGCGGAGGCGGCGTCGGGGACGGGGCCATCGCTGCCGGCGACCAGGGGTGCACCGACGCGGGCTGCGACCTCGCGGGCCGTGACCTTGTTGCCGAGAATACGGATGGTGGCCGGGTCCGGGCCGATCCAGGTGAGACCCGCGGAGAGCACCGCTTCGGCGAAGTCGGCGTTCTCGGACAGGAATCCGTATCCCGGGTGAACGGCGTCCGCCCCCGACCGTTCAGCGATCCGGATGAGCTTCTGGATGCTGAGGTAGGTGTCTGCCGGGCGGGTGCCGTCGAGTGCGTATGCCTCGTCGGCGAGGGCGACGTGAAGCGAATAGATGTCTTGATCGGCATACACGGCGACGGAGCCGATGCCCGTGTCCGCGCACGCGCGAGCGACGCGGACGGCGATTTCGCCCCGGTTTGCGATCAGGACTTTACGGAAGCGGGTCATCGGATACCTCTTCGTGATGGGGTGGGCGTGAATCGGATCCCGCCTCCGAACGGGATCTGGGCTGCACGGTCGAGGTCCACGTCGGCGACTGCGGCGATGACCGGGTAACCGCCGGTGATGGGATGATCGGCATGGAACAGGACAGGGAGCCCGGACGGGGGGACCTGGATGGCGCCGACGATGGTGCCCTGGCTGGCCATTTCACCCTGACGGGCTCGTTTCAGAGGAGTGCCGGACAGGCGCGACCCGACGCGGTTGGATGCAGGGGTCACCGTCCAGACGGTGTCGTAGAACCGGTCGAGCTGTTCGGCGTCGAACCAGTCGGCGTCCGGACCCGGAACGACACGCAGGGTCGTGGTCTCCGCGCCCGGCATGGTCGGTGGATGTTCGGGGTCGCCGACGACAGCGCCGACGGGTGCGGTGTCGACCTGACAGTGGTGTCCGGGGCCGAGCGGAGGAGGGCCGAGCCCGGAGAGCGTGTCTGTCGAGGAGCTCCCGAGCTGGGTGTCGACGCGGAATCCTCCCCGGGCCGCCACGTAGGCGAGCCGGCCTCGGACGGCGGTGCCGAGAATCAGGTGATCGCCTTCGCGGAGGGCGAAGGGAGTGTCGTTGCCGGGTTCCCAGTCTCCTCGAGCAGACCGGATCGCGAGGGGAACCTCGGCGCCGGTGACGACGAGCACCTCGTCGGATTCTGCGACCAGGTGGAGGCCGCCGATCGCGGTCTCGATGACCGTCGCCGTCGGGGGATTGCCGACCAACCGGTTGGCGCGGGCCGCGGAGGCGCGGTCTGCCGCGCCCGACCCGGACACCCCCAGATGAGCGAACCCGGTGCGGCCGCGATCCTGATAGAGGCTTTGCATGCCCGGGGCGACGACCTGCAGCCCCGGCCGGGCAGGGGTCTGCCCTGCGGTGGCGCTGCGAGCCGTGTCCGAATCCGGAACGGCCGTGGTTCTGACAGTGGCCGTGGGCCGGCATGCGCGGAATCGAACCGGGGTGCCGGTCGTGATCAGCGCGGGTTCAGGGCGGCTGAGGTCCCAGACGACGGTGTCTGTTCGACCGATCAGCTGCCATCCGCCGGGCGAGGGATGAGGATACACGGTGGAGTAGTCGTCGGCGAGGGCGACGGAGCCGGCCGGCACCACCGTGCGCGGCGTGTCCCGGCGGGGGATCCCAGCCAACAGCGGGCGGGTGGAGACGTTGCGGAGGTAGGCGAACCCGGGGGCGAAGCCGAGGAACGCTGCTTCCCACTGCTGGGTGGTGTGTGCCGCGATCAGCGCTTCGACGCTCATGTCGAGCAAGGCGGCGAGCTCGGGAAGGTCTTCACCGTCGTAGACC
>NZ_JBNDHX010000098.1:0-14302 GCF_056755275.1 Leifsonia sp. HAY1-4F | reverse complement strand
GGAGGTGCCTAGCACGTTGAAGATCTCGCCATCGTAGGCGGCGCGCTGCTCCTCGATCTTGTCGAGCAGGCGTATGAACACCTCGCCCTCGCGGGTGTCCTCAGCGACGAGGTTCCACAGCCGGCACACCTCGGTTTGCCCGATTCGGTGTATGCGGCCGAACCGCTGCTCGATGCGGTTGGGATTCCACGGCAGGTCGTAGTTGACCATCAAGTGCGCGGCCTGGAGGTTCAGACCCTCCCCCGCGGCGTCGGTGGCGATGAGGATCTGCACCTCGGGGTTCGAGGTGAACTCAGCCGTTACACGGCGTCGCTCGTAGCGGGGCACCGCGCCGTGGATGGTGACCACGGCCTCGCGTTTGCCAAGGAGTTGGGTTATGCGCCGTTCCAGGTAGTTGAGCGTGTCGCGATGCTCGGTGAAGACGATGAGCTTGCGCGGCTTACCGTCGGGCGTCGTGAGCACCTGGCTCTCGATAACACCGCGAAGCTCGCGCCACTTCACGTCCTGCTGCGAATCCAGCAGCCTCCGAGCGTGCTCGGCGAGCCGCCGCAGATCGGCAATTTCGGTCTCCAGCTCGGCCGCGGTGCGCGCCGCAGTCGCGGCGTCGACGAGCTCCTCTTCGGCTTCCTCTAGCTCGGCGGCGTCCAGCTCATCGGTGTCGAAGAAGCCGTTGTCGGGGTCGTCGCCGAGCAGCGAGGCGGGGGCATCGCGGGGCAGAGCTTCGAGGATGCCGTCGAGAAGGCCGGCGCGAGTGCGCTCTAACCGGTCGGTGCGGCGGCGAAGCGACTGGAAGATCGCCTCGGGGCTCGAGGCGAGGCGACGCTGGAGGACTGTGAGCGCAAACCCGACGGTGTTCTTCCGCTTGCCTTCCAGCCTGTCGGCGAGGTTCATCCCGTTGCGGACGTACTCGGTCACCTCCTCGTAGAGGAACTGCTCATCCGGCGACAGCCGGTACGAGGCCGTCTCGGCGATCCGCTCGGGGAACAGTGGACGCCCCTCGAAGGTGACGAGCTTCTCCTTCACCATTCGACGCATCAGCCCGTCGGCCGTGCCGGCCTGCGCGTGCCGGTCACCGGGGCCTGCGAATCGGTCACGGTCGAGCAGCGAGAGGAAGGTCTGGAAGTCCTCTTCCTTGCCGTTATGCGGGGTCGCCGTCATGAGCAGGAAGTGGCGGGCGCGCTCACTCAGCAGCTCGCCGAGCTGGAATCGCTTTGACGCCTTCAGCTCGCCGCTGAACCACGACGCGCTCATGCGGTGCGCCTCGTCCACGACCACGAGGTCGAACTCGGCCTGCTCAACTTGCTCCAGCAGTACATCGTTCCGAGCGAGCTGATCCATGCGTGCGATGAGCAGACGCTTCTGCTCGAACACGTTTTTGTCTGGCGCTGTGTTCTCCGCGCCGGGCGCGAGGATCTCGAACTCCAGGCCAAACTTCAACGCCAGCTCGTCCTGCCACTGCTCCACCAATCCACCAGGAGCTACGACCAGACAAGTGCGCACATCGTCCCGGAGGATGAGCTCCTTGATATACAGCCCGGCCATGATCGTCTTGCCCGCGCCGGGGTCATCGGCCAGCAGAAAACGCAACGGCGTGCGAGGTAGCAACTCGCCATAGACCGCGCGGATCTGGTGGGGCAGCGGCTGCACATCGCTCGTAGCCACCGCGAGCATCGGATCGTGCAGTCCCGCTAGCATGATCCGCTGCGCCTCGGCAGCCAGTCGGAAGTCGCGCGGATCCGCATCGAACGGACGGCCGGACTCCAGGTGCGGCGCAATCCTCTCCTCATCGGCGCGGAAGAGCACTACCTGCCCGAGCGCGCCGTTGCCGTCCCGATAGGTAACTTCGACCGCGTTCGCCCCGTGCGTCTGCGCCGCCAACACTGTCACGGCGCGCCCCGGCACGATGCCTGCCAGCCGCGCAGTCGCGGCGATGTCTTCTAGCCGCACGGCGACCCTTCCGACTCGAAACCCGACTTCGAGACTATCGACAAGCACCGACGTTGCTGACTGCTAACTACCAGTTGTCACAAATCCGTTCCTCGCGCCCATCGACGCACAAGCAGGTGAAGGGTCGGAGCGAAGTCAGCTAGACCAAGTGCAAGAGATAGATGCGAGGACCAACGCAAAAGATAGAGGTGGAGATCAAGCAAAGGGACAGGGAAACCCAAGACCGAGAGATAAGACCAAGAGCCAATGCACGTAGGCACTTAAGTGGAAGGGCCTGCACCAGCCCATTTCAAAAGAGGCCCCGTGTCAACCTGGTTGCAGTGGTACGCGCGCTGCCCGGAGTCTCAAATCGTGGGCGCTACAGGGCCACCTCCACGTGGACAAAGGCCTCTGGTTGCGGACTGCCGGCTCACTCTTGAGGGCCGTCGTCGGCTCTCCGTGCGCGACTCCGGCGCCACATACGTTTCCACTAGGGTCTAGTCGAAGACGCCGCTCGCGGCGCTGCCCTGCTGAGGTTTGAGTGCCTTTCCGCCGCCCGATCGTAGCTCCCTCCCGGTACTCCGTGCCGGGCTTTCGCGGCGTAGCCTCCTCCGCTTCGCTCCCCCGGTACTCCACGGTCCCGGCACTGCGCACCTCTCACTCGCTCTCGATCACTCGCCGGAAAGGCGCTCAAAAACGATCGACCTTGGGAGTGAGTGAGATGCGGGTATTCATCATCGATACCGGAGACATGGCCCCAGAACTGCAAGGAGGGCTCCTCGGAGTGGAAGGGTCCTCCAACCCGACTCCCGCCGAGAAGAAGGAATGCGTGGAGACCGTCAGCCAATACGTGTTGGATGGGTGGGCGATCGCCGCCGACCCCCGCACCCCGATCGGATGGCTCGCAGCACTCACCGCCGAAACAGCGTGCGTGCCCTTCGTCAATCTGACGAGGCTCGTCGCGCACCCACAATCCCAAAGAGCACTTGCTTAGATCTTCGGCCGTCATCCGGTTTGGGTCCTGGCTGACATCTGGATCGAACGAATTTGCGTTTTGCGCGTCAAAACCATCCTCGAAACACAACGTGTAGGTATGAGGGCATTCGCTTCGGAGGCCGCGCGACACCGCGCCTCGTCACCAGCATCGCGAGCATGCCGGATCCGGCCGGGTCACGGAGGGAGCTGCTTGCCGGGAGGGTCCGCGTGCGCGCCAAATGCGCGCTAAAACGCCCGCCCAACCGGAAGTAATAGGTAGAGAGAGATTTTCGAACAAGAGACAAGACTGCCCAAATTCGGAAACTGAGGGAGGTGAGTGCAGGTGCGAGGTGGAGTAGCCAGGTGGAAGCGGGGGCAGTCCTCCCACGGGGTCAAGCAAGCGGTCGACTACGCGTTCAGTGGTGTCTGTGATGCCACTCTCACCGCCAAAACCGCCGACGGGGTGATCGCCGCCGCCGACTACGCCGACGCCGTCATGACCAGGTACATCGTGGAGAACGGTGCGATCCGTGACGACCTGCTCACCCGGGTGCAGCTCAAGGACTGGGTCGACGGCCTTGACCCGCTCACCGGGGAGCGGCGGGGCCGTGATCTCGAGTCCCCGGTCGCGGACCTGATTCTGGATGCGACGATCAACGCGCCGAAGTCGTTCTCGATCGCCGCCATGCTCGACCCCGAGTTGGCCGCCGCGTACGAGGACCTCCAAGACCGGCTGCGCGACCGGATTGTGAAGCTGTGGCAGTCCGAGCTGAACGCTCGCCGCGGCAAAGGCGGCGCCACCCGCGAAAACCTCGCCCGAATCGAGGTCGTCGAACTCCGCCACGAACGCTCCCGCACGTTGGATCCGCACAAGCACCGCCACCTCTGGCTGAACGTCAAGGTCCAAGGGCAAGACGGCAAATGGTCCAACATCGACACCCGCGTCGCACTCCGGTTCCAAAACGTCATTAACGCCGAAGGCGACCTCGCCTCCCGCACTGACCCCACCTGGATCTCCGCCCTCGCGGCGAAAGGCTTCACCCTCAATGAGGACGGCGAGATCACCCAGCTCCAGCATCTGGTGCGGCCGCTTTCGAAGCGGTCCGCGCAGATCGAAGCCAACCGGGCGACGCGGATCGCCTGGTGGAAGGCGCAGAACCCCGGGCAGGAGCCCTCCCACAATGTGCTCAGTCAGATCGACCACTGGGCGTGGGCTGTCGGCCGGCCCAACAAGCCGGGCGAGCTGGACGAAGACGGATGGGCCTCGCTCGTCCGCGAAGAACTCTTTACCGCCGACCCCACAATCGGCATGCAACGCTCTCCTGCCCGGAAACCTAGCGTTGCCGCTCAGGATCTCGACCTCGAGTTGCTAGCCGCGAAGGCCGTTGTCGACGCGGACGTCCGCTCGACCGGCAGCGGCGGTCGCTTCAGCATCATGGACGTCCGGGCCGGTGCGCTCCGCGCAATCGCCGCTACCGGCATTGTCGCCGACCGAGACGAACTCGCCAAGCTCGCTGAGGAAGTCGTGGCGCACTCGCACACGGTGACGCTCATCTCCGAACCGGACGCCCCGAACCACGTCAAACACCTCATGGCGGTCTCCACCGCCACACTGAAGGCCACCGTCGCCCAAAAGATCGAGGCGTTCTCCGCGCCCGGACAAGTGCTCGACATCGAAGAGGTCGCCGCGATCGCGCGGGCAATCGAGCCTGATCGGACACTCGATAAGGGACAGTTCGCTGGCGCAGCCGCAATCGGTGGCACGTCCGGCAACGTCGTCATCTCCGGCCCCGCCGGCACCGGCAAGACCACCATGCTCAAGGTCGCCGGCGCCGCTCTGCGGCGACGTGGCCAGAGGATGATCATCGTCGCGCCGACTAAGAAGGCGTCCGCCGTAGCGGGACGCGAAACAATGAGTTCCTCGTCGTCGCTGCACCAACTTCTGTACGACTACGGATGGCGCTGGGCGACCGTTGCATCGGGAGCAACTGCATGGCGGCGGCTGTTGGTCGGTGAAGTTGACCCGGACACAGGGACCAGCTACCGCGGCCCACGGATCAGCATCAATCCTGGCGATCGCATCGTCGTGGATGAGGCCGGAATGCTGGATCTTGAGGCCGCGTCGGCACTTCTTGATGTCGCGCATGCCACCGGAGCCGGATTGGCTCTCGTTGGCGACCAGCGCCAAGCACTGCCAGTCGGACACTCCGGAGCCATGGCACTCTTCTGGCGCCGGTCACCCGATCGCGTCGAACTCACAACTACCCACCGCTTTGACGACCAAGCGTGGGCGCAACTCGCTCTTCGTCTCCGCGACCCACACGGCCCAGACGAAATTCACGAGATCGCAAACGAGCTCATCCGGACAGACCATGTCGTATTGGCAGATAACGACGTGTCCGCCCGCGAAGCTATGGTCGAAGGATGGCTCGACGCCGCACAGCACCGTGAAACGATTGCTCTAGTCACGTCGACGCACGCCGAAGCACAGCAGATCAGCGAAGCCATCCAACGCCGCCGACTCGAATCCGGGGCGATCCGTCCTGGGCGTGCACTCGCCGGGCAGTTCGGGCAGCCAATCTTCGTGGGTGACGTCGTCCAGACGCGACGTAACGACAGCGCCGCAGACGTGCAGAACCGTCAAAACTGGATAGTGAAGGCGATCGGCGACGACCATCTGATCCTTGCCGCCAGCGCCGACACGACCGACCTTCGGAAAGTCAGTCTCACTTACGCCGAAGAGCACATTCACCTTGCCTACGCGACAACCGTCTACGGAGTCCAAGGCGAGACCACCGACCGCGCCCTAGTTGGACCCGGTGTCGATGCCGCGGGCCTCTATGTCGGGCTCACTCGTGGGAAGCAGCACAATGCCGCAGTTCTGGTGGCCTCGACCGCGGACTCAGCAAAGTCGCAACTGGTCGAGATGATGCAACGAAGCGCACTCGAAGAGACAATGGCGAAGTCCCGAGCTGCGGCGCAGGCCGAACTTCGGCGAGCTGCTCGAACGCCTGCACCACAGATCGCCACGGCGCCTGATCCTCAAGCGTCCTCGGTCGGCATCCGATGACCCGAGCGCTAGTTCGGCGAAGCCGCAGCCTTCGCAAGCAAATCACGGCCAAGCATGTTCACACCATCCAGCGTGCCGCCCTGAACGTCGAACCAGAAAATAGCGATCGCGAGTTCGTCGGCTCTAACTCGAGCAAACGGACTAACGCCATGGCGCGCGAAGACCAACCCCTGACGACCGTCCGCCGCGACAACTGCCGCCGCACGCTCAACGAGCTCGACTTCCAGGTTGCCTCGCTTGTTCTCGACCCATCCGAGATAGCGAGATCCATACAAGTCACAGACCCGGCGGGATTCACCCGCAGCGACGACCGCATCTGTGGCGCCGAGGTAACGCATCCACTCCCGACAAAGCTCAACTGCCTCTTCGTCCGATGCTCCCAAGTGCTTTGGTTCCGGCGGCTCTCTCACACGTCCAGAGTGCACCCATCCTCAGATAGCCGGCGAACGCGCTTGCTCTCATCAATGCCAGCGGGCCCCGTCGGTGGCGAGCGTTAGGTTCTGCAGGTGGGAAGCATCGACGCTTACGAGTCGGCCAAAGGCCGGCGCTATCGCGTGCGCTGGCGCGACCCCGAACACCAGCAACGCGAGAAGCGCGGGTTCCGCACCAAGCGCGAAGCGGAGCTCTACAACGCAACCGTCGAAGTAGCGATGATGAAGGGCACCTACTTCGAGGCGTCCCAATCCAAGATCACTGTCCGTGAGCTCGCCGAGGAATGGCTCGCCAACAAGGAGCAAGCACTCAAACCCTCCAGCTTCTCCCCCATCCGCATCGCCTGGCGCGTCTACGTCGAGCCGCGCTGGGCAGCGACACCGATCGGCGCAATCCGTCCCTCCGCGGTCGAGAAGTGGATCCGAGAACTGAGCCAAGGCAAGGCGGTCACGGTGCGGGTCCGCGTGGGCAATGCCGGTAAGCCACGATCGGCCGGTGTCGTCCTGCGCGCGGTAGGGATCCTCGCCGGGATCCTCGATGTTGCCGTACGTGATGGCAGGATTCCGGCGAACCCGGCTCGGGGTGCGAGCAACCTTCCACGTAAGGGAACCAAGAAGCGCCGCCGGTATCTCACCAACGAGGAGGTCTTCCGCTTCGCACGAGCGGTACCCGATGCGAAGCGCAGCGTCCTCGTGCTGACACTCGCCTACACCGGCATCCGCTGGGGCGAAGCTGTCGCGCTCACCGTGAACGACATCGACCTTGAGCGTTGCCGCCTGGCCATCCACCAGACCGCGACAGAAGTAGACGGTCTCATCCACGTCGGGCCGCCGAAGAGCTGGGAAGCTCGTTCGGTGCCCTTCCCCGCATTCCTCGCCCCACGCCTCCAGCAGCTCATCGCAGGAAAGAAACGTGACGACCTCGTCTTCCCCGCACGAGCGGGCGGCTATCTCGCGCGACCCGACACTGCCTGGAACCGGCAGTCCTGGTGGCTAACGGCGCTGCGCGATGCCGGACTCGACCACATGACCCCGCACGATCTCAAACACACCGCCGCCAGCTTGGCCGTGAGTGCCGGCGCCAACGTCAAGGCCCTCCAGCGCATGCTGGGGCACAAGTCTGCTGCGATGACGCTGGACACGTATGCCGACCTCTTCGAGGACGATCTCGGGTCGGTCGCCGATCGGCTCAACGAGCGGGTCCTGTCGGAGAGCGGAGGAAGCTTATGGAGCGACTGACGCACCCCTATCTGAGCGGGTAAGGAGTTATACTCAATTGAGTATAAAAGTAAGGAGGTGAGTGGCATGGCATTCGCGGATCTGATTCGGGCCGCGCGCAAGGCCTCAGGATTCAGTCAGGCAGAAATCGCAGACCGCGCGGACACGTACCAACCGATCGTCTCTGGCGTCGAACGCGGCAAGCGAGACACCGGGGTCGCGTCCGCAGCGCACCTCGCGCGCGCCGCCCGGCATCGACTCCTCCTCATTCCGACTGCCCATCCGAGCGCCGTCGAAACGGCAGCGCGCATCGCCACCGCCGTCCACGAGGGCAGCCGGGACGGCGCGTTTCGCGCGCTCCTCGACCTCTCGGATGGGCTGGCCAAGGAAGACCCACTGGTCGTTGCGGCGCTCGTCGTCGCACAGCCAGAAAGCACCGGCAGCCGAGATTGGGACGCCGCATTGTCCGGCACCGTCGCGTACCGGCTGCGCCAGGCGGGTCTGCCCGCGGCGCTCTGGACGAATAAAGCGATTACCGAAGACGCTGAGCTGCGGGCCCCGCACCTGCACCCGCTCGACGACGCACCGGATGTGTCCAGGGTGCCGCCCGAGTTCCTCGAACGGGGCATCCTGATCGAAGAGGGAACGCTCGCCAGTGTCTGATCAACTACCTGGTCTTGACCGCGACTCACTCATCGATGGACTGAACGATCTCATCGAACGAGTCCAAGCCGCAGGGATCGGGCCCGTCCGGATCAGCATCGTGGGAGGTGCTGCTCTGGCGCTCTCCCACATCGACCGCCGCCGAACGGTCGATGTCGACGCACGCTTGGACCCGCACGACGCTCTCATTCGCATCGCCGAGCGGATCGCTGTCGAGCGCGATTGGCCGTCGGACTGGCTGAACTCCAATGCCTCGCAGTTCTTCCCCGACTGGGGCAAGTCCGTCGACTGGAGACCGCTTTACGACCGCGACGGTGTCCGCGTCGAAGTGGCGCCGGCCGATGCGCTTCTCGCCATGAAGCTCCGCGCCGCGATGGGCCGACCCGGACGTGACACCGCCGACATCGTCAGCCTCGTCGCCGAGCTCGACATCGAAAGCGCCGACGACGCCGAATCGATCTTCTCCGCTTACTACCCAGGCGACGCACTGAACGACCGGGTTTACGCGCTTGTGGAACGGGCTGTGGCACACCGCGCCGAGTTCCGGACCACGGCGCTCCCTGACGTCGAGCTGAAGCCAAAGGCGTACTGACGGTACTGAACCCAGGATCGTGCCGCTCGTTCACCGACCGGGCGATTTCCCCTAAGGTTCCGACAGAGGACTGCGCGGTGCCAGCCGCTCGCCCCGAATTCGAGAGGATCCAGATGAGCGCAATCACAGACGATCTGAGGCATGCCTTGGACCTGACAGACGCCTGGTTGAAGGGTGGCGATCCCCACAACCTCGGTCGACGAGTCGAAGAGGTGAGAGACGTCGTCGCCCAGCTGGTGCGAAGCGTCATCGCCCTCGATGAGCGCCTCGACAAGGCGAAGGACTGAGCGCCAATGAAACTTCGAGAATGGTTGGACATGAAGGTCGACGAAGCAGCCGCAAAGCACGACGTCGATAACTCGACCGCCCACGTTGTGGACATCAACCAGAAGATGCTGAGCGACGTAATCTTCGCTGTGCAGGTCATGGACAGGCGAATCGAGATCATCGAAGCCAAGCTCGACCTTGATGCCTTCGATATCCCTACCAAAGCTACGGGCATCCTCCCCGACTGACTCTGCAGTACGGCTGACGCACGACAGGCTCCGCGGACGGACCAGCCCCGCTGGCGGGAGCTCGCTAACGATCGTCGTGTGTGCTCTGGCTCGGGTGATTGGGACGGTTCGCCGATTCACCTGACAGCCTGACGCGCACCGTTGGGCCACTGCCCCGAACGGGGTCTACGAAGCGGGGAGGCCTGGCCAATAACATCAGGTGAACCCCGTACCCGAAAGGACCCCGTGAAGCGTCGTAGTCCCGCAGCCGTATTCTGGTTGCCCCTCATCACCTTCGGCATCTACTGGATCGTGTGGCTCGCGCGAACCCGTGGCGACCTGAACCGTGTCGGACAGTCCGTCCCGACCACCTGGCTCTACATCGTCCCGATCGTCAGCTTCTGGTGGCTGTGGCGATTCTCGGACGCCACCGCGCGCGTCTCCGGCCGGGGCGCCGGCGCTGCATTCGTCCTGCTGCTGCTCCTCGGCCCAATCGGCGGCGCAATCGTCCAGAGCGGGCTCAACAAGCGCGACGAGATTGCCTCCGTCGGAACGGTGCCCGCCGTCGCCTGACCCGGCATGACGCGAAAAGCGCCCCGCGTGACCTGTTGGTCGCGCGGGGCGCTTTCGTTTCTACTGGCACGACTCACACCGCAGGTCGTCCATTCCTCCGACTCCGGTAATGAGAAGCCGCCCCGTCTATTCGCGATCGAAGCCCGGGAGCTACGCGCGACGTCGGCGTCGACGCGGCGACGTTCGTGGCGCCAGGCGCGTCAGAAGTCCAAGGGCCAACATGCCGAGCAGAGGCCAGAAGACGGCAGGGCTGGACAGCAGCTGGACCCAGAACGCGACGACGGTGTTCCAGACCTGCGGCAGCGCGTTGATGAGGATGTGCGCAAAGTCAGGGGCCATGGCAGCACATTAGAGCTCGCGGACATGCCGCACGTCATACGACGGTATGACGCGATGCGGCGAGGTTCGCTAGCAAGGAGGCCAAGCCGACAGAAGGCTCTAGAGGCCCACATCCGGACCCCGGGCCGTGGTCCCACCACGATTGCTTCCCAAGGACTCTTCGTCATTGAAACACAGACTCAGAGATCTCACGGGAACTCTTAGAGTTTCTTAGAGTTTTCCGGCGTTCCTGTGGGCAAATTGTGGGCAAAAACGAAATCCGCCGAGGGCCGCCTCGCTAAAAATTGCCCTTGACCAGCGATTTCATCGGACCCAGATGGTGCCCCTGGAGGGACTCGAACCCCCAACCGTTTCCTTAGGACGGAACTGCTCTTCCATTGAGCTACAGAGGCTGGCCCACCGAGTCTACAGAACCCCTCCCCTCCACCCGGCAAAATTCCCCCACTATTCAGTCTTGCTATCTACCGGTACTCAGGCTTACTATGTACCGGTAATCAGCAACACTGACTAGCTGGGAAGTCCCATGGGCAAGCAAGAGACCGAGATGCTCAAGGGGACGCTGGAGGGCATCGTCCTCGCCATCCTGGCGCGCCAGCCGGCCTACGGGTACGAGATCACGGCGTGGCTGCGCGACCAGGGGTTCGCCGACATCGCGGAGGGCACGATTTACGCCCTCCTGGTGCGCGTCGAACAGCGAGGGCTCGTGGATGTCGAGAAGGTGCCGTCCGAGAAGGGACCGCCGCGCAAGGTGTACTCCCTCAACGCCCGGGGTCGTGACTACCTCGAAGAGTTCTGGAGGACGTGGGGCTTCCTCACAGAACGTATTGCACAGCTCCGCGAAGGGGACAACTGACCATGGCAGCGAAGTGGATCGAGGCGCTCACGGGCTCCCTCGAGCAGAAGAAGCAGTACCGGCAGTACAAGGCCCGCCTGGAGGCCCTGCCAGAGCCGTACCGCGGCGCCGCGAAGGCATTCGAGCGCTACTTCATGTACTACGGCGGCCTGACCGACGGGGACACGCTCATCCTGATGCTCGGCGACTTCGCCGACCTGTGGGAGCGCGCGGCCGTCGACGGGACGCCGATCAGCGCGATCGTCGGGGACGACCCGGTGGGCTTCGCCGAGACGTTCACCCAGTCCTACGGCGGCACGCAGTGGATCGACAAGGAGCGGGCACGCCTCACGAAGGCGGTCCAGGAGGCGGAAAAGGAGGAGAACGAATGAGCGCGACCATGACGGACACCGCGGCCATCAGCGTCCGCGGCATCCAGAAGTCGTTCACGGATGTCGAGGTGCTCCGCGGAGTGGACTTCGACGTGCAGGCGGGCAGCATCTTCGCCCTGCTCGGGTCGAACGGGGCCGGCAAGACGACGCTGGTCCGCATCCTGACCACGCTGCTGCGAGCGGATGCGGGCACGGCCACCGTGCGCGGCCTCGACGTGGCCGAGAAGCCGGGCGATGTGCGCGCGGCGATCAGCCTGACCGGGCAGTTCGCCGCAGTGGATGAGGTGCTCACGGGACGCGAGAACCTTATCCTGGTCGCCAAGCTCCGGCACCTGAAGAACCCGGGCGCGATCGCGGACGACCTGCTCGCCCGCTTCTCGCTGACGGAGGCCGGCAAGCGCAAGGCGTCCACCTACTCCGGCGGGATGCGGCGCCGGCTCGACATCGCGATGAGCCTGATCGGCGACCCGCCGGTCATCTTCCTCGACGAGCCGACCACGGGCCTCGACCCGCAGGCGCGGATCGAAGTGTGGGACACGGTCAAGCGCCTCGCCGGGCAGGGCACGACGGTGCTGCTCACCACGCAGTACCTGGATGAGGCCGAGCAGCTCGCCGACCGGATCGCTATCCTCCACAAGGGGACGATCATCCAGAACGGTACGCTCGCCGAGCTCAAGAGCCTGCTGCCGGCCGCGAAGGTCGAGTACGTCGAGAAGCAGCCGACGCTCGAGGAGGTCTTCCTCGCGCTGGTCGGCGAAACCGGTGAAACCGGCGAGGCCGGCGCAACCGCAACCGCCGAAGAGGCAACGAACGTGGACCGCGCCGAGCGCGCCGTCCCCTCCGGAAAGGAAGCACGATGACCACCAACGTTCTCGCTGACACCGGTGTGCTCACCGGTCGTTCGCTCCGTCACATCCTGCGCAGCCCGGACACGATCATCACCACCGCGGTCACCCCGATCGCCCTGATGCTGCTGTTCGTGTATGTGCTCGGGGGCGCCATCCACACCGGATCCAGCAGCTCGTACGTCAACTACCTGCTGCCCGGGATCCTGCTCATCACCATCGCGTCGGGCGTCGCGTACACCTCGTACCGGCTGTTCCTCGACCTGCAGGGCGGGATCTTCGAACGGTTCCAGTCCATGCCGATCGCCCGCTCGAGCGTGCTCTGGGGACACGTGCTCACCTCGGTGATCGCGAACGTCGTCTCGGTCGCGATCGTCGTCGGTGTCGCACTCATCATGGGCTTCCGCACGGGAGCGTCGGTCGGAGCGTGGCTCGCGGTGGCGGGCATCCTGGTCCTGTTCACGCTCGCCCTCACCTGGCTGGCCGTGATCGCCGGACTCTCCGCGAAGACAGTGGATGGGGCGAGCGCGTTCAGCTACCCCCTCATCTTCCTGCCCTTCATCAGCTCGGCGTTCGTGCCGACGCAGTCGATGCCAGGACCGGTGGCCTGGTTCGCCGAGAACCAGCCGGTCACCTCCATCGTCAACACCATCCGGGCACTGTTCGAGCAGCAGCCGGTGGGTGGGGACATCTGGATCGCGCTCGCCTGGCTCGTCGGAATCCTCGTCGTCGCCTACGGCTTCGCCATCGCTAGCTACCGACGCAAGGTCACCGCAGGCTGACCGGGTGTCACCGCTGCCGGACACCCGGCCGCCGAACGGGAGGCTCCCTCGGGACCTCCCGCTTCGGTCGTTCCCGCGGTGGGGTCACCGTCCGGGCGGACATTCGTCACGAATGTTCACTCAGACCGAGCCGGAGTGCACATTCGTCACGAATGTCGGCCCGCCCGCCCGAGCGGCGCGGCGCATCAGCCGGCGAGTTGCAGCTCGTGGCGGCGCCAGGGCTCGGTGAACTCCTCCCAGTTGGGGTCGTTCCAGCGCATGCTGATCAGGGACGCCATGTTGAGGTGCGGCTCCTTCAGCTCGAAGGGCAGCTTCCAGCCGAGGTCGGCGAGGAGGCGGTCCGACTTGACGTTGTTGCAGCGGAAGCAGGCGATGACGACGTTGTCCCAGGTGTGCGTGCCGCCGCGGGCGCGCGGGATGACGTGGTCGAGCGTGTCGCCGTACTTGCCGCAGTAGGCGCAGACGTGGCCGTACCGCTCCAGTGCGGATTTGCGAGTGAGCGGGATGCGGCGGTGCGGCACCTTGATGAACTGGTTCAGGAGGACGACGCTCGGCGCATCCAGGACCAGGGAGCGGCTGTGCAGCTTCGCCCCGCTCCCGGCGATGGTCGAGGCCTTCCCGCTCAGCACGAGGAGGACCGCGCGTCGCGTGGCGATCACGCCGAGCGGCTCGTAGCTGGCGTTGAGAACCAGAGTCTTCATCTGCGGCCTTCCTGGGTGGCGAAAGGGGTGTCCGGGCGAACGCTGCGTACACGAACGGTGTGTTTATCAACGCTGCGTATACAAACAAAATGGGCACTGTCCGTGCGGACAGCGCCCAAGGTGGAGGCGGCATGGTGGTGGCACACCACATGGTGGCGGTGGCAGGCCTCGACGTGGTGGCGGCAGGCGAGGAAGTCGCCCCAGCGGGAGAGCGGAACGCTCGATCCTGCCAGAAGGCCGCGCTCGTCCCACCCGGTCGCACTGAGCGGCCCGGCGGAACGTGTTCCGGCCATCGGATCCTCCGAATCTGCGACTGCATGACGCAGTGTCAGAACTGTCTCTTATACACATCTCCGAGCCCACGAGACACTCGCTAATCTGGGGGGGGGGGGTTTGGTTTGGGGGGGGGGGGGGGGGGGGGGGGGGGGGGGGGGGGGGGGGGGGGGGGGGGGGGGGGGGGGGGGGGGGG
>NZ_JBNDHX010000097.1:0-14319 GCF_056755275.1 Leifsonia sp. HAY1-4F | reverse complement strand
GATCCAGCAGCACACTGCCACCCCGGGCGAGCGCAACGGCGTCATGCGCGGGCTTGCCAACATCGACGCCGAGGAACACATCCACTGATTCATGCTTTTCGATCATCACCGCTCCGTCCTCATCGACAGCGGCCTCGCGGTCGTGAGTCTCGGCAGCCACGTTACGGAAGGCCTTCTTCAACAGTCTTGGCCGGGTCCTTATCAGCGATCACCCACGACCAGCCACGCCCGGTGACAACACACAAAGGATCATCCACGACAGGGCAAATACGTCATGCCGGACGCGACAGGCCATCACCCCTCAGAACGCCGCTTGAAGGGACACCAACAAAGTAACGGGCAAATTCGACCGTCGACAGAATCCAACATCTGACCTGCCGTACGTACCGCGGAGGCAAGTACCAGAGCTATTGCGGGGGGCCGAAACACCTCAGCTGTAGAGGCGCACTAGTTCTCGCCAGTCAGCCGATACAGCCGTGTTTGAACCCGGCTTCAGAGATG
The DNA here is from genome assembly GCF_056755275.1 of Leifsonia sp. HAY1-4F. NCBI lineage: Bacteria > Bacillati > Actinomycetota > Actinomycetes > Micrococcales > Microbacteriaceae > Leifsonia > Leifsonia sp. HAY1-4F. The sequence continues at coordinate 13,818 of NZ_JBNDHX010000097.1, read as the reverse complement.
CATCCACGAATCCCCACTGGCCCTCGTGCCGCTTGATGAAGCCGACTTCCTCGGCGCGACCTGCGTCATCAAATCTGCGAAGGACCCAGTAGTCCCGGCTCTGCCCCCAAATCACGTATGTGTATCCGCTTCGCCGGAACTGCGGGCTGAATTCTGCAAAGCCGGGAAGCGCCTCAGGAACGTCGTCTTCGATCATTACGCGACTCTAGCGGCGCAATCACCGATCACGGGCGAACTCGAGCCAACCACAACGCCGATCTTTAAGCGTCGCCACCCAGCTCGATCAGATTCAGCTACCCGCGCCGTGGCGATAGTCGTATACAAGCACCCTCAGTCGGTCATACCAACGCTGAGTGTGAATGATGCGATCGAACTCGCCCTGCCTGTTGCTGAGAAGCTCTGAGCGCGAGAGCCGGCTCAACTGTTCCCAGTCGCCCCGGAGGATGTACAGAGCGTTGCCGACCCTGGCGTTCTCGAACGCGACAAACTCCGGCCCGAATTGGTACCCGATATACCGTTGCAAACCAGATGTACCAATCAGTCGATGGATCGGTTGTAGCGACTCGACCTTCTCGAACCGATCAATCATGATCTCGATCTCACGGCTGGGGACGCTGCCACCGTATCGCCGCTCAACGTATTCGCGAATGTCTTCTAGATTGCCTGGCGGAAGCGGCTCCCAGCTCAGGGCCTCGTTCGGAATTTCGGGGACCCCGTCATCTCCGACTCGCAGCAATCGCGCCTGGCCAAACCATTCCCGGCTGAGCGACGCGAGATAGCGAAACTCGTGCTCTCGCTCCTCGCTGAACGGCCCGTGGATCATTTTTCGGACAATGCCGACGGAAGCATCACTAGAGTCGACGTCCCGCGAGAGTTGCGCCTCAATCTGCTCGCCGAACCATCGCGACTTTTGCCACACATCGCGGGTCTGAGATATGTCGTGGTAACCGTCACCCCGGTAATTCGGCATCTGATGCGTGAAAGTCTGAGGAATTTTGGGAAGCTGCCGCCAAACCTTGGTCCAGCCTGTAATGTTCCACCGTGACCACCGGCCGACGTTCGCCGACGGAAGTCCTTGAGCCCAGCCATCGCCGACGTCAGCGAGATCCAGCTTTTCCACGCTCTCGGTATGCCATTCAGGAGAATAGGCCCGCACTGCGCCGAAAACGAACGGCGCACCATCAAGCGAGTCGATCTCGTGCTTCAAGTCTTCGGGAAGTGTGCGAAACCCAGCGGCCATGAATGGGCCTTCCTTTTATCTGATGGTTGATGCTGACTGCTTGTTACCTGGACGCGCGTCAACGAAGATCGCTTTCATCTCGACCTTCTTTTGCTTCGAAAGCGCACGCAGCGTGTCTTCAATTCGCTTGATCCTTTTGACCGAGAAGTCCGCATCGGTGTAACCAACACATAAGTAGAGACCAAACTCGATCCGCTCCGTACGCAGGTACTGAGGCAACTGCTTTGAAGCGCCGCTAAAGAACTTTGAAAACTGCGACCACCCTTTAAGCGCCGCCGCAGTGATGCCAAAATCCGCGGAATTCCGCGCTTTACGACCCCATGGAGATGACTGCGATCACATAGGAACTCACCCGATTGTGGGCAAATTGTGGGCAAAAACGGAATTCATCGAGCTCCGCTTAATGTGATGTCTCAGGGCATCTCTGACGATTCTGCATCAAGACATCTCTGACAGTTCATGTCTCAAGACATCTCTGACACTGGGGGGATCTTGCGAGGCCCACGCGGTCCTCGAGGGTTGCCGCTGCCGACGTATTTGGTGCCCGGCTCGGGCCAGGGATACTCGGCCAGGAGCGTCCCATCGGCGTCGAAGATCAGCAGTCGGTCGTCTTCCTCGACCCGATAGGCGGTGCTTCCGGCGAGGGTGCGGCTGACCTGGAACTTGGTGCCGCGGGCATAGACGGTGCCGTTGTCGTGGATCCGGGTCATTCGGACACCCTCGTCCTCGACCGGGGATGCCGGCTGCGGGAGGGGCCTGGGCGGCTCGACCACTGGTGTCGCCGCCCAGGCCGACGCCGGGGTGACCCGACCGGGCAAGCCTTGGTGCGGTCGCTCGGTGTTATAGATGACATCGAACGCGTCGACCTGGGTCTGCAGCTGCTCCAGGGTCTCGGCCAGCGGTTGCTTGTCTAGGAACCGGAACAGGGTCTGGTGGAACCGCTCATTCTTGCCTTGTGTGGTCGGCTTGCCGGGCTTGCCGGTGATCGGGTCGACACCGAGCGAGCGCACGTAGGCGACCAGCTGGCCCAGCATTCCGCGCCGGGACGGGTTCAACGCGGCCCCGTTGTCACTGAGCAGCCGTTGCGGGACACCGTGTGCTGCGATGCCTTTGCTGACCACGGCGATCGCGCCTTCGGAGGTCTCACCCCAGGACACGTGAGAGGCGACCGCGAGCCGCGAGTGGTCGTCCACGAGCTGGAAGATCACACACTTGCGCCCATCGCTGAGGACGTATTCGGTGGCGTCCAGCTGCCAGCACGCGTTCGGCGCCGGATAGACGAACCGGCGATACGCCGCGCGCGGTTTCTTCTTCGGCTCCAGGCGGGCAACACCCTGCTGACGGAAGATCCGCGCCAACGACGCGATGGCCGGCACCGGCGACATCCCGAGGGCGCGCATCTTGTCGTGCACGCTGATCGGGCCGTGATCCAGCCCGGACGCCTCCAACGCGGCCCGCACACCGAGCGCTTGCTGGACCACCTCATCCGTGACCCTCGACGGGCTGGTGTTCGGGCGCCGTGAGCGCGGCTCCAACGCCGCCGCCGGCCCATCCGTCGCGGCCCGTCTCCGGATCGCGTAGAACGTCTCCCGCGAGATCCCGTGCTCCGCACAGAACGTGCTCACCGCTCCCCGCGGCGCATCCGGCGGCCACTGAACGATCGCGAGACGGACACGAGGATCAACGGGCTCAACACGACTCATCCCTCAAACATCCAGGAGAAGTGTCAGGACCAAACACCGCGGAAGTGTCAGAGATCTATTGATTCACAACTGTCAGAGATGTCCTGAGACATAACATCGAGCTCCGCTTAATGTGATGTCTCAGGACGTCGAGCTCCGCTTAAGCGTATCGGTCTACTGGTTCTCCTTGGCCTCCTAAACGTCGGCCCCAACTCATGTGCGACCCCACCGACTCGGATCGCCAACGCCTCTTCGCCGGGGGCGCTAGCTCCCGGCCCCCGACGAGCAGGCTGTCTGACGTCGATCGTTACTCCGCCTCGAACTCGTTGGTCGTGAACTTCAGCGTGGTGGCGTTCTCCCTGATGGTGCGGAGCTGCTGCTCGGTGAAACCGTCGGAGTGCACGGCATCGATGGAGAGCGAGATAGTGAGCTTCGCGCCGGATGCGGCGAGATTGGCGAGTACCTCGGTGGCGATCTTGGCGAAGTCCGCGGAGTAGCGTTCAGCGTTGATTGGTGCGCTGCCGACGTACCGGGTCGACGAAGGCTTCTTCGCCGGGGTGGGTGTAGCCGTCGCGTTGCCACCCGGTGAGGCCACTCCTGCCTCGGCCGTCGCGGGAGCGTCCCCCCCAGCTTCGGATGCAATGCTGGTCGTCGTCGCCGCGACATCCTCGGCGCGCTGCGCTTCGGCGGGGGCGGGTTTGACGATCAGGGTGGCGTCGGTGATGGGTGCGCGTCCTGTGTCGCCGGGTAGCCAGAGGCCGCTGTAGCGGTCGGTCGCGTTGTCGTAGCAGTCGGCGAGGGCGAAGCTCTCGCTCTGCCATAGCAGCGGCTGGTTGTCGATGGCGTCGATGAGCACTTCGCGGGAGCGCAAGCGCGGCATGTAGGGGTACTGCGCGTATAGGCTCCACAGGTCGCCGACTGTTATGTGGCCCGCCGACCAGGCTGCGGGCACCTTCGTGTCGAGCGCGAGCCGGATCGAGCGTGCGGCGTGCTGGGTCGAGTACGCGCCCGCGCTGCCGAGTTTCTTGCCGACGCGCTCGGCGAGCGAGCCCGCCTGCCCCTCGGCCTTGACCTCTTCCAGCTCGAAAGGCGAGCCGGGGTCGGGTGCGACGGGGTTGAGCACCCACTGGTAGGTCAACGCGAGACGGTCATCGACGGTGCGGCCGAACTGGTCGCGCTTGTCCGTGGCCTGGGCGAGCTGTTGCGGCGTGAGGTTCAGCTCGTTCGCCTTCTCCGCGATCTCCTTCCACGCCAGGTACGAGCGAACGGATTGGTCGAGTTCGGCCAGGCGCTCCTCGTCGGGCGCGAGGAACACAACCATGTTGCGGTTCACCCGATTCGCCGTGCCGCGCCGCTCGGTCGCCTGCTGGGCGAAGTCGTGCGCGGGCGAGTCGCCCTTTTTGCGGCGGTGAGGGAACCTCGGGTGCAGAATGACGAGCCGGGCCTGATCGGTGTCGGGGATGTCGCCGGAGTCGGTCGGGCCGACGTGGACGCCTGCGAAGTCCGACCGGGCGCGTTCCTCGCCGCGCAGCCGCTTCACGATCTCGGCCCACACATCCTCGGGGTGCAGCGCCTCGGCGGCGTCCTTCGCACGGCGGGTGATGTTTGCGTGGGTGTCGTACCAGTGCTTGCCCGCGGACGAGTAGTAGTAGGTCGTCCGGTCGCCGAGCTGGGTGAGCGCGGAGTGGAAGTTTCCGACGACGTCGCCGGGGACGGCTGTGCCGATGAACACCCGCTGTGTATCGATGCCCTTGTGGGCGGTGCCGATGGTCGGTGCCGCGCCGAAGAAGACAGTGCGGGCTAGACGCTTGGTCACCGACCGCTGGCCGAGCACCGGTTTGTCGCTGTCGATGCGGGCGGGTTCGGAGTTGGCGCCGTCCACGTCGGCGTCGATGACGGCCTTCCACGAGTCCTGGAGGTACTGCGTCAGCTCGGCGTTCACCGAGGCGACCGACAGCGGGATCGAGCCGGGAAGGATCAGCGGTCCCTGGTCTTCGCCGACCCACAGCGCGTGGATGACGGCGTTCATCAGCCGTAGCACGCCTCGGGTGCGCTGGAACCGCTCCAGCGACGACCAGTCCTCGTAGAGCCGGTCGAACAGCTCCGGATGCAGAGGGTAGGTCTGCTGGATGCGCCGCGCGTACTGCGGGTCGCGGGCCTCTTTCGGGAACTCCCCCCCGTTGACCTGGTAGAAGTCGCTGAACGCCTTCGCGGTCGCGGCGATCTGAGCGAGCGCCTGCGCGTCCTCCGACTCGAACAGGCGCTGCTTCACGATCCGGTACGCTTCGTCGCTCGAGGCCGGCCGCCACTGGTCCGCCACCCGACGCACGACGTTCTGAAGACGCTTGAGCGCCTCCATGCCGTTCGATCCGCCGACTTCCTCGGCCGCGCCCGCGACTTCGCCGCTGTCGTCGCCGTCGTGCGACGCAGGGATCGAGATTGCCAGCAGCACGCCGGGGGTCGACTTCGCGGCCTCTGTCAGCGACTGGGCGAAGGTGAATTGGGTGTCGAAGGTGCCGCCCGCGAGATCCTCGCGGCCGTAGAGCTGCCGGGCGTAGGCGACCCACTCGTCGATCAGGATAACGGCGGGCGCGTACTTTGCCAGCAGTACGTGCAGGTCTCCCCCGGGGTTCGTACGCTTTTCGTCGTGTTCGCGCACGATCTCATACGCCTCACGCCCGCCGAGCTGCCAAGCCAGCTCACCCCACAGCGTGTTCACGCGGGTGCCGTCGTCCTTCGTCTCACCCTGCGGTGCGAAGTGGTTGCCGACGAGCGCGACCCGGCTAGCGGTGATGCCCTCCGCAGGGTAGCCATTGGCCGTCAGCAGCTCTTGAGCCTCCTGCGGGAACTTAGCGAGCGGCAGACCGCCGGCCAGGTGCCATAGCGCAAGCATCGAGTGGGACTTGCCGCCGCCGAAGTTGGTCTGAAGGTTCACCACGGGCGAGGCGTTCGTGTCCCCGGCCAGTCGCTTGACCGCGCGGCCGACCAGGTCGCGCAGACCTTCCGTGAGGTACGTGCGGGCGAAGAACCGTGCCGGGTCGGAATACTCCCCGCTGGTCGCCGCCGGGTCGCGAGCGACCTTGTAGAGGTCAGCGGCGAACTCGCTCGACTGGAAGTTGCCTGTGGCTACCTCGTCGCGCGGCTTCAGCACCTGCCGCCAGGGGGCTAGCCCCGACGCACCGGGCACCACCGTCGACGACTTCAGCGCCCGCGTGTCTTGCTTGTCAGTCGCGATGCGTCGCAGGTCGAGCCGGATCGCGTCCACCTTGTCAGCCGCATACGCCTGCCCCACCGCGGCCAGCAGCAGCCGGGCGTAGTCGAGCGCCCGCAGCGCCGCGTCATCATCGAACGAGGCGTTGTGCGCCCACTGATTTCGCGTCTCGCGCAGCAAGCTCGCATATGCCTCGTGCTCGCGCGTGACCGCGCCCTTGAACGGGTACCAGCCTTTCTTCACACGACCGGTGAGGCCCTCGGTGAGCATCCGAAGCTGCAAAGCAGGATCTTCCCGGCTGTATGCCTTGCCAGAAATGCCCTTTTCTTCGTCGGCGAGCTTGACCACCAGCGCCCAGTCGGACTCCCCGATCTGCGGCTCCAGCACCTCCGCGATGAATGGGTCGAGCGCCTCCGCCAGAATCTCGAACATCCGTCCAATGCGGTCACGATTTGATGTCGCCACTTGAAAGCCTCCTGGTTTCCTAGGCTACCGAGGCCAGAAGACTTCTGGCGGACGCAGGGCTCGCCGTCGGCGTGGCGCGAGGCTAGGAGTTCGGCCCCGCGACATGTGCGCGAGCACTTTCGGCGCCCTCGTCGGTATCCGGGTGATAAACCCAGCCTGTTTCGACCGACCAATGGAATACGTCGAGGCCGTTCGCAAGCCAGAGGTCAGTGACGCCATCGATTGGCGTGAACGTACCCCAGGTGAAGAGGCTCGGCGACAGCGCCAGCAGGTCACCGTTCTCACCGCTCCCGGCGATCGGGAGATAGAGATGGCTCCGGGGAGCGGCGAGCGTTGCGCTCTCGGCGCGCAGCTTTTCGACATGTCGGGCGATGTTCCCGTCAGTGGCCAGGTACTCGGAGAGCCGGTCCAGGTAGGGCGTCTCGGGGCGCTCGGCGATCTCTGCGTTGGCGCTGCTGAAGTACACGCCAGCGGGCCTCTCATCGCTTAGCTGCCAGGCGCTCAGCCCCGACCCCAGCTCGACTGTTCCCACCTCCGGGTCGGCGCTCCCAAGCAGCCCTGCCCAGACGGATGCCCGCTGTTGGAGATCGCGCTGACTCGACGGCAGCTCGATGAAACGCTCGAACTGGAGCCCCCAGGGGTGGGTTCCGCTGTACGCCGCGTGGATGGCCGGAACGATGCGATCGCTCATCGTGACGAGCCGCCGCATGAACTCCGGATCGGTCGTCTGCATGACCTCGGCGGCCTCCAGGTAGTCGCCCTCTCCCCAGAGCACGAAGTCGACCAGACGCTGACCTGCCTCGGCACCGTCGCGCGGCTCCGGCCAAAGCCTCGTGTGCGCGGCGAGCGCCCATGCCGCCTCAAGTTCGCCGGAACGCAGCCCGGTCAGCGACTTGAGATGCGCATCGAGGCTCCGGATACGCGGGCCGTTCCCGAACGCTCGCAGACCTTCCGGGAAGGACCGACCGACGGCGCACCAGCCCTTGAGCAGATTGCGGGGCTCAGTCATCAAGCGCTTGGAAGTCGAGCGTCGCCGCGGTGCTGACTGGCACAGCCAACCGCCTAGAGTCGAGTAGCTCCGACCACGATGTGGCAATGCCGTTGAACGAGATGGCGTCTTTCGTCCAGCCGTTCTTCTCGGCGACCTGGAACAGCAGGTACGCCAGTTCCTTCACGAGGTCGAGGTCAACCGCGCCGTCGGATCGTCGGCTTGCGTTATGTAGGAATGCCCCCGCAGCTGGGATGCCAGTCGTCTCCTGGATACGGATCGTGTGCTGAAGTGCTTCCCAAGCGGACGTGTGCTGGTCGGAGGCTACGTCGTAGTCGTCCGGCAGATCGGTCGGGCGGTAGAGCTCCACCTTGCCGGCACGTGCGCTCAGGATGCCCTCGCGCTCCATCGCCGAGACAGCCGTGGCGCGCGCGCGAGCTAGGTTTTCGGCGTCACCGAACGCCCCTGCGTCGTAGCCGTTGCTTCGATACCAGGCTATGGCGAAACGGGTGGTCGGGTCGAAGTCGCCTTCCTGCTCGGTCAGCAACTCGTCGAGCACCTCATTTATGCGCGCGAGAGCCGAACGCACCGACATTTCCGATCCGTCCGACTCAATGACTTTCGCGTATCGCGAGAAGACGGCCATGCCAGGCCCGATGGCCGACTGCGGGAGATCAACCGGTGCGATCCCGCCTTGCTGGAGCTCGCGGAGTGCCGGCCCAAGTTCGCCCTTCATCGCCGCGATGAAGCCACGCCGGTCGGTAATCGTTGCGTCGTCGGGGCGGGGGCGGAGCGCAAGCACAACCGAGGATGCAAGAGCGTTGGTGCCGATGCTCGTCATTCGACCAGCACGTTCGGACCGAACGGGCCATGTGGCCGTCACCGTCCACCCGGCGCGCACCATCGAGCCCAAGATGGTCTCCCATCCGGTAGATGCCTGACCCAGGACATCGGACTCCGCCTGCTTGAATGCGTAATACACAGCGATGGGGAATTCATCCCCTGCCGAGTCACGGGCGTGCCGAAAAACGGATTCAAAGCCAACTTCAAAGAACTTCTTCGCCCCGTCCGCACCGCCTTGCCGATATGGGTTGGCCACCAGTTCTTCAGCCTTGGGCACAAGCATGGTTCCGAGCAGTACTGGATGAATATCGCGTAGAGATCGTCGCAACCAGACGTAGAAGAAGTCTGATAGATCCGAGTAGCTGATGTTGTCGTAGTACGGCGGATCAGTTGTCACCAGGCCTGCGAGTGGTCGCGACGCGGCATCTGCTTGTGTGACAACTGAGGTTGCGCTTGCAGGAAGAACGTCGATGACTCGAGTCACCGCACGAACCATGATCGACAACCCGCCTGACGAACTACCGAGTGGATTCCCCTCTGCGAAGTCCCAAGCCATAGGCAAGGCCTGACGGGTGAAGACGTGAGCGACGATCTCCATCTGAGGCTGATTCGCCCATGTCGACAAGCTGGATTGGTAGTCGGTCATTCTGGACACGGCAAACCCGAGATAGGTAGCGACCGCGTCGGCGTAGGCTTCCGCACCGCCACCCCCCTGCTCAAGGCGGACGCCGTCAGGCAGACCTGCTGCGCGGGCGTCAGCGAGTACTCGCTGACGCGCCTCTACGACGAGGTCGCTAAATGTCGTGAGAGCCGTCAATTGCCGATTCGTGAACAGCGAGTCGAAAGAGTCAAGTCCGTATGACGGTGTCCACAAGTTGCGGGGATCATTGCCGAGCTTCTGATCCGGCACATCGTGCGGCCTTGCGACGTCCGCTGCCATTCTCTGTTCCTCGGAAGGAGCGACGTAAATCCGCTGACGATTCCCCTCAGCTACGGTCGCTATGAGGGCGGTTCCAAGACGACCCGCTAGTCCCTCGCCCTTGATGAAGTCGGTCGAGACGGCGGTTGCACAAGAAACACACACCGCACCCTTCCGGCCCGACATGGTGCCGTCAGCGTCCCCTGTCGGACCGGCGTTTGCATCGTGTCCGATCCCGAACTCTACCCGTCCCTCAATTACCCGCGGCACGACGTAGGCTTCCTTGCCCTTCTTCTTGCCGAGCCACCACGTGCGCACGAGCGGCATCTCGATGCCGCACGCGGGGTTCGGGCAGGTGACGGTCCGCGCCCAGATCCAGGCGATCACGTTGGCCTCCCCGCCGCCCGGCAGCTTCGCCTTCGGGTAGAGGTGACCGATGCGCTTCTGCGCCTCATCGCGCATCCAGTGGCCATACCTACGCACGTCTTCCGCAAGGCCAGTCGCCTTCGGCCAGTCCGTACGCGTGTCAGCTGCGCCAGTGAACACCGGCTCGCGTCCCGCGAACTTCGGGGGAATCTCAATGAGCGCCTTGTTGATGAGGACCGCTACCGGGTTAAGGTCGCTCGCGTGGGATTCCAAGCCGAGGCGCTGGGCCTCCAGTGGGATGGTGCCACCTCCGGCGAACGGGTCGAGGATCGCAGGCGGGTTGCCATTCGTGGACTTCAGAATCTCGGCGCGCACGGCATCGAACAGCGCCTCATCACCCAAATTGTCCCAATCGACCATGCGCGTGATGAGGTCGAACAATCGTTCGCGTTCCTCCTTGATGCGGTGGCCGGCCCAGCCTTCGGGGTCCTCGTAGCCCCGCTCGCGAGCCTCGGCGAGAAACTCGTCTTCTCGTACCGAAGGGTCGTCCACGAGCTGCGCGAACAGCACCGCTCGCGCCGTCGCCAGGGGTCGACGCGCCCACCACAGGTGGAGCGTGCTCGGGTGGCCATGACGGATCGACTTCTCGCGCGCCGACTGCTTGTTGATTTCGTCGAGCGGGATCGAGACCTCGATCAGCTTGCGCTTGACTGCCACTGGACTCCTCTCAGACGCGCTCTCACGCTTGTCATACTGCGACTTTCAACCCTACCGGCGGCGTAGGACAGCGCAGCGCGGTCCGGGGTGACGGCTACATCGACGGCACTGTTTCGACGGGCACCCGCGAGACAACGACAGTTGGGCCGAGGCTCTGTATCTGTTTGGCTGTCTGCATAAGGTTGAGCTTGCTGAAGAACGGCAGCCAACCAGCGCCAGTTCCCTTGGAGTTCGTCAAGACCGCGAAATGCACCGTATAGCGTGCCCTGTCAGGCCGGCCGTCGGAGCCCGGAACGAGCTCGAGCCATCGGGCCGAATCTTCACCCGCAATCTCGCCGAGTTGCAAGCGCACGGAATCTCGGAACGCACCGTCTCCAATGAGAGTGTTAGCTGAGATGTTGCCCTGGGCAAAGAGATGGCTAAGCGTGGCCGACCGCGACTTGCGCTTGACATGGATGAGCTCAGCACCCACCGACAGAAGGTCGCAGAACTCGATGGAGCTTGTGGCGTCCGCAGCGCGAGCAAGCTGCTTATCGAGTAGGAGCAGGTCGGCCGACTGTCTTGCGACTCGTTCGTTGTAGGCGCCTTCGCTTTCACTCCTGTATGCGGGCGGCAGCGTGGTCTCGGCTTCGGGCAGGGATTCGAGGTAATTGTCAACCGCCGAAACCAGCGTCGCTGCGACTTCGAACCATCGGCCTTCGATCAGCGCGAAGAGCTTGCCATCGAAGTCTTGCTCCGAGACCAGTGCGTTATAGAGGCTCCAGCGGGTGTCGAAATTACCCGACTTGATCCACCCCACCTGTACTCGGCGAGACTTGAGGTGCTCCAGGCTGAGGTCGCCTCGTTCGTCGCCGAGTACCTCAAGATACTCGTCGAGGTCGAGGTCTTCGAACTGGCGTCGGCCAGCTCCGCCGATCTTGAATCCGGAAATCTCGTCCCAGCCGAAATTCTCCGGCATCGCGAGATGAGTCCTCGTTGTGTCGCCCGCCTGAAGCTGAACGACGAGCAGCGCATCGAGCGCCGCGATGTTGCTTGGATCTTTCACCTCGGCGAGGTGGTCGATCCACTCGAAGCGCGCCTTGTACGCGTCATCCTCGTAGGCAACGAGCAGTTCGGCGAGCAGAATCGGTAGCTCCTTCACCGCGAGCTTCGTGGTGAGAACGAGCGCATCCGATCCCGTGATGGTCCGCCCCAAAGACTCATCGGAGGGCTTGCCAGTGACAGCGCGGAGAAGGTCCCGAACGGCATCAACGCCGAAGTTTGAGAGTTCGGCGTTCTTGCTCGTCTGCGTAGTCTTCGAGACCACCATGTCCTCGAAGGTCTTAGTGTCGAGACTGCGGATCTGCTGGGTATCGATGCGGTTGAGCGCGACTTTGAGCCCGAATCGGCGCTCGATCTTCGACGGGTCAAGGAAACTGCGTCCGAACCCGAAGCTAAGCGCGAAGTAGCGGTCGGCAGCATTCAGGATTAGGAGACCTGATGCCGAGGCCGTCCTAACGTCGAGATTCGATTCCAGAACGGGTGAGACGTACTTCGCCCACTCCGGAAACCGAGGCTGGTTGTATTTCGAATAGAAGATCCCACTGAATCCCGCCGACGCCGAGACATCCTGCTCGGTGAAGGGCTGCTCGCCGCCAGTGTCGAGGGCATCGCCCGGCTCCATTACGTCCGTTGTCAGCAGAAAGATCGTTAGTCTCTGGCTCCCCATTGCGCCGCCCCTTGCTGTCTTTGCACATACTCCCGATCGTCGTCGACTCGCCCAGTCCAGCGCGCCGCAGCACCGTTGTGCACCCTCGAGCGAACGTTATCAGAACGGCTGCCCGCCGCGAGCCCACCAGTCGTTCCAGGAGAGGTTCTGAGAGACGACATCGAAATCGGTGAGCCAGGCGGGCTCGACACCCTCGAACGCGTTGCTGATGTAGCGCACCTCGTCGTGCTTCGCGCCCCTGGCGCTGACGCGCACGAGCGCGAGGCGGTGGTCGGGCGCGGCGTTAAGCGCGGTGAGCACCTCGGTGCGAGTGATTGTGAAGGTGTCGGCACCCTCGATGCGAGCTTTGACCTCGATGCGGATGCCCGCGCCTTCGACGGGCCTGGAGAGAACGTCGAAGCCGGGATTGTTGTGGGCCTGCTCCTCGGGGTCGCGGCCGAGGGCTCGCTCGATTCCGAGCACGGCGTCGACGCCACGACGCTCGACCTCGGCGCGGGCCAATGCACTCGCGGCCACATCGCCGGGAGCGCCAGGCTCAGCAGCAGCCGGCATGATTAGGGCGATGGCGGTGATGCGCGGCGCCATGGGCGACATAGCGAGCTGCCGGTCGATGAGCGCGAGCCGGGACTCGCGGCGCTGCTCTAGCTCCTCGGCGCGGCGGCGCAGGGTTTCGGCGGAGAAGCGCACCTTCTTGCCGGCGGCTGCATCCGCGTCGGTCCTCAGCGCTTCGGTGTAGAGACGGTTGACCTCGCGGGTCAGCCGGGTCGCGACGCGCTCGCGGACGCGCTCATACTCATGGGTGCGACGGGTTGTCACGTCGGCGGCGAACTTTGGGAGTTGCTCGGCAATGACCCAGGAGACGGCGTCCTTCTCGCGCTGTGTGAGCCACGGCAGGCTCGTGCCCTTGGTGCGCTGCACTTCATCCGCGGGCGCATAGTCGAGGTACGGCGCCGGGCCGGCCTCGCGAACGGCGCCGTCGGCGTCGACGACCGAGTAGCCGAACCGCTTGCTGACAGTCTGCCCGGTGGAGTCGCGCACTTCGTTGAGCACGCCGACGAGCAGGGTCGGCTCGGTCACCTTGTCGGAGGTGAGAACGGTGCCGCGGTCGAGTGCAGGACGGTACTCGTCGATGACAAGCTGCAGTGTGGCGTCGTGCAGCGGATGGCCGGGTGCGAGCAGTTCAGCGCGAGGCGTGCCCTGCACGCCGATGGTGGCGACGTCAAACGTGATGCGCTCGTAACGGCGGGCGACGGGCGCGCGCCCAGCCCGTTCCCGGATGCCTGCGGGGACGTGGGTGATCTCGTAACGGCCCTTCTCCCGCCGCTCGATGCGCCCGCCTGCACGGTCGAAGGCTTCCAGGAAGGCGTCGCGGATGAAGTGCGGCTGGAGGCGTTTGGCCCTCGCATCCTCCATCTGGCGCCGCAGCGCCTCCAGGTCAGTCGGCGCAAGTGCTTCGCTAGCGAGGGCTTCGTCGTCGAGCAATTCCTGAAGCCCGGCAGAAACGCCCTCGTCGATGACCTCCCACATCTTCGCCTTCACATCGGGCTGCTCTCCGTAGCGGATCGCGTCGCGCAGCACGCGAGTCAGCGACAGGTCACCGAGGGAGGTGCCTAGCACGTTGAAGATCTCGCCATCGTAGGCGGCGCGCTGCTCCTCGATCTTGTCGAGCAGGCGTATGA